>NZ_KI271701.1:0-29051 GCF_000469445.2 Oscillibacter sp. KLE 1745
CTAAATTATCGTTTATCTTTTTGTTACGTTCTGCCTTGAGGCTAAGCACATAATACAAGTCTCCGATTGACTCTTGTATAGACCGCTCAGGTATGGGAATCAACAACTGATCCAAAAATTGCTTCTTGAAATGCGGAATAACGTCTCCCACATTTGTGTTATATATCTGTTGTTGAATTTCTCTGCTTCTTAGCACTGCAAACAAATATTTGGGATAAATCTTCGATTCGTCAGCGCGCAATGCAATCATATCTTGCGCGATACAAAAATCAACGGGATCAGGAACAAGGCAGACTCGTCCCGGAGTTCCCTTGTTCACGAAGAGAATATCACCGGGAATCGGGTGTGCCCGAAACCATGTCTGATAAGTTTCCTCGCTTAAATATCTAATTTTTTCATACACCGGAAACAAGGCGTTGTTTGTCACGCAATTCGTTGCTATCAGCTTGTGTCCGCTGGGCGCAGTAGGAACAGTCTTGCCGCGATTGTCTACAACAAAAGACAGCAGCTCGGTTAGAGGAACCCTGTTGCAATCTTCCCATAGATTAAATCTCATATCCAATCGCCCCTAACCTTTCTTTTATCTGCGCTTCAAGCTCATGAGATTTAACGAAAAGCTCCGACAGTTCAGAAGTCAGACGCCCCATTTTTTCTTCAAACGGCTCACCGTCATCCTCTTGTTCCTCAATTCCAACATAGCGTCCCGGAGTGAGAATGTAATCTTGCTTTGCAATGTCCTGCGTAGTGACAACCGCACAGAAGCCCTTTTCATCTTCAAGCGTTCCTTCAACGAATGCGTTGTAGGTGTCGGCAATTTTCTTGATGTCTTCATCCGTCAGTTCGCGCAGCTTCCGCGTAACCATAGTGCCGAGTTTCCGTGCGTCGATAAATAGTGTCTTGCCTTTCTGCTTCTTGTTCTTTGCAAGGAACCAGAGCGATACAGGAATCTGCGTCGTGTAGAAAAGCTGCGTCGGCATTGCGACGATACAGTCCACAAGGTCAGCATTGATAATGTTTTTGCGGATTTCGCCTTCACCGCCGGACTGCGAAGAAAGCGAACCATTTGCAAGCACCATACCGATACGTCCATTCGGAGCGAGATGCCAGATCATGTGCTGCAACCACGCGAAGTTTGCATTTCCAGCAGGAGGCGTACCATACTGCCAACGGACATCATCAACGAGTTTATCCGCACCCCAGCCGGAGAGATTGAAGGGCGGATTTGCCATAATGAAGTCTGCCTTGAGCTGAGGGTGGCAATCGTTAAAGAACGTGTCCGCATTAAACTTGCCGAGGTCGGCTTCAATACCGCGAATGGCAAGATTCATCTGCGCCATCTTCCATGTGGTCGGGTTGGAGTCCTGACCAAAAACGGAAATCTTGTTGATGTTGCCGCCGTGATTCTCGATGAACTTTGCGGACTGAACAAACATACCGCCAGAGCCGCAGCACGGGTCATAAACACGTCCATTAAACGGCTGCAACACCTCAACAAGGGTACGCACAACACAAGAGGGAGTATAGAACTCACCAGCAAGTTTGCCTTCTTGCTCGGCAAACTTGGAGAGGCAATATTCGTATGTGCGACCAAGAATGTCCTTGCTGTTTCCATGCTCGATCATCTGAATATTGGTGAAGAGATCAACCACTTCACCAAGACGCCGCTTGTCCAGCTCTGGACGGGCGAAGTTCTTAGGAAGAATATCTTTGAGACGCTTGTTTTCTTTCTCAATACTGCGCATTGCATCATCAATCACCGTGCCAATTTCCGGCGTGTGAGCGGCAGCAGCAATCGCGCTCCATCGTGCATTCTCAGGGACAAAGAAGATGTTTTCGGCAGTGTATTCGTCCTGGTCTTCTTCAAATCCATCGCCTTCTTCAACCAGTTCCTTGTACTTTGCCTCGAAGCGATCAGAAATGTATTTCAAGAAAATCAATCCGAGGACGACGGACTTGTATTCGGATGCGTCGATGTTTCCGCGCAGAACGCAAGCCGCGTCCCAGATTTGTTTTTCAAAGCCGATATTGCTTGTGTTATTCTCAGCCATTTCAGCAACCTCCAAAGTTATAGTTTCACACTTACTATTCTACAAAAAGAGCTGTACGAAAAACCGGACTCAGTTCTTGTCCGTTCGCACAGCCTCACATATATCTCCGATGTCACAGTTCAAGTAATCACAAATGCGCAGCAAAATAGAGAGGGACACTTCTTCCCCCTTATTCAGTTTTGTCCATGTTCCGGCAGACAGCCCTACCTCATGTCGTAGAGAAGCCCTCTTTATGTCGCGTTCCAGAAGAAGCATCCATAGTTTCTTATAGCTTATGCGCACGGCAACCATCCTTTCGCTTGCTTGCATTCAACATCGTTTCTAATATTATACCGGATTTCATTCTCAAAAGCAATCCGTTGATGCAGAAATTAAAGAAAAAGTTTCAACTTCTCGAACCTTCTCTCAAGGATGCAGGGCATCTCCGGTCAACAGAAGATGCCCTGCTTTTGAAGAGATTATTCGCGCTGTGTGCTGCGCAGATGATCACGGTCATGGTCAACAGAAGGAGCGAGAAACGTATCAACATTAGACTTGATCGTCTCTATTTGCTTTACTTCTTTTTTGAGCTTCGCACGTTCATCATAGAGCCGCTGCTGCTCTTCAAGAAGTCGCTGCTGTTCCGCTTGCAGTGTCTTCATGCTCGGCAGTTTTTCATCGCCCTGCATAGCAAGAAGCGTACTCCGCGCCGCCTCAAAGATCACAAGTTCTGCCTCATGCTTTGCCTTGAACCCCGGCTTGTCTTTTGCCTTCTGGAAGGCATCATATACAGGCTTGAGCCGCTGGTAGTTGGAGATGTTTTTGATAAGCGGCTGGATTTCCCGCAGACGTGCTTCAACGCCTTTCAGTTCCTTGCCGGTACGGTCATAGGAGCTGTGAACATCCTCGACCTTCTTCTCAAGATCGGCGTATTGGAGCAAGTTTTTTTCCGTGAGATAGTTGAGTGTCCGTGCCGCTTCCTTGAGGATCGTGAGCTTGGCTTTATACTCATAGCCCTTGCTGTCGATAAGTCTGATCCGCTCCTGAATATCTCCGATGAGAGAGATGCCCTTCGGCACGGTCTGCCTCCGGTTTCTGCGCGGCGTCCGTCCGGCAATCCGCTCCTTGATGCGTTCCTCGGTGTAGTTCTCTCCGATGGTTTTAGACCGGGTAAACCGCTCCTGTCCTTCAGCGCGAAAGGAGATATATTTGCCGGTCTTGATTTCATAACCAGCTTCCTGCATGAGCCGCAGAAAATCATCGTAATCCTTCGCTGTAATGACAAGCCGGTCGATGGTCTGCTTGAGCTTTTGCTTCCAACTCGTGCCGCGTTTGGCTTCTGTGTACTCTTTGTAGTCCATGCCTTTGTTCTGAGAGGGAGGGATAACAGAGAGACCGTTTTCCTTACAGAGCCGGTCGCTGACCTCACGCATATCATAGTAAATCCGCTTGTAGCTCTTGTAGGCGTGGTAGTCCACAAAGTCAACCGCATTGAAAATCAGATGGTTATGAACATGGTCCTTGTCAATGTGCGTGGTCAGCACATACTCGTATTTTCCACCGAGGATTTCATCCGCAAACTGCTTGCCGATCTCGTGGGCAAGCTCCGGTGTGACCTCTCCGATTTCAAAGGACTGGATCACATGACGGGCTATGATCCTGACCGGGTTCATCCCTTTTTGCTCGGCTATTTTCCGCGTCCATTCAAATTCCCGCGCTGCGGTCTCGCTGGCACAGCCGTAGGACGAGACCAGCAGCTTCTCATCGGTCTTTTCGGGATTCAGAATGTACGCGATTGCCTTGCTCAAAGTTCCTCGGATTGCTTTGATTTTAGTAACTGCCATACCGCGTCCATCTTTTCTTTCAGCTCGTCAATATCGTCCTGATAGAATCGTCCCGTCGAGTTGATCCTGCGGCAGACGGTATTGATGTTCACGCCGATCTTGTTGATTTCGGCGGCGAGCTTTTTCTGCTCTGTGTAGTCCACAACGATGATGTAGCCGTCAATCAGCATCTTCCTTGCATACGCACCGAAGTTCTCCGTGCCGATCATCTCCATCTTCTTTGCAATCGTCCGTTCTTCCTGTGGTGTCAGCCAAATCTTCTTCTGAATTTCTCGTGTTCTTCGTACCATGCTGCGTCCTCCGTCGTAAAGATTAGAAGGGTTTGGGACTATCCCAACAAGCAAAAATCTGATGTTAAGGGCAGGGTCTCCTTAACTGATTTTTCTCCGGTGGGTACTCACCGGATTTGCTTGCTAATCTCCCAAAATCGTATTCCCCGAAGATTCCTCCGTGAAATGTCCCTTCACTTTACAACGGACACAATAAGAGCGTTTGTTGAGTACCGGATTTCAAAAAAGTCAAAAAATCATTGGATTTCCCATGTGAAAGCCACTGTGTCTGTCACATCAATATCAACCGGCTCAATCTCAGGTGCGGCGCACTTGCTCATCGCCATGAGAGGCTGAATGCAGTCTTCAACATCGTAGCTTGTTCTGGAAAAAACATTGAGTTCGCCCCAGTTGTAGTCGATGTTGAGCAACTGCCCAAGCGTACTGCCTGATGCTTTGCAAAGAATCTCCGCCTTTGCCCTGGCGTTCTCCGTCGCATTGATCAGCAGCTCTTCGCTGACTCTTGCCGGGTTTTTCACGGTGAACGCAATGCTGAGTTCTGGTTGCGCCCCACAATCCGCAATCGCAGAAATGACCTTTGCAAGCTGCTTGCTGTCAAAGTCAAAGGCAAGTTTTAGGCGGTAGGTGCAAGCATATCCTGCAAACTCCCGCTTGTAATTTCCTTGCCGATCCTTGACGTTCTCGTACCTTGTCTGGACATCAAAGCTCGTGGTTTTCAAGTCTTCTTTGCGGTACCCAACGCAGACTGCGGCACCTTGCAGCCTTTCGATTTTCTCGGCAGCTTCCGACATTGCACGGTCATAGGTTTTAGATAAGGTTTCAATGTTCAAGGAGAGGATGATGTAATCCGGTCTTGCGGAGACATAGCCTGTCCCTTTTACGGTGATCGTTCTCATTGCTTTCTCCCGTCCTTTCTGAAATTAAAGTCCTCATCAATACGCTTTTTCCAATTCGTACCCAGTGGTACGCTGCAACGGACAGCAGAAACCGCTTCGCTCAGAACCTCATAGTTGAGCTGCGTTCCCTTATGGTCAGAGTGATAATTGACCGCTCGGTCTGCTCCAATACCGAAGTGCTTTGCCGTTTCAACTGCGTCAATATTTGCGCCGAGGAATAGAAACTCCCAGCCGCACTTTTCCTTCTGCCGCTCGATCATTTTCTTAACTGTCTCGCTGTCATAACGGCGGCTTGCATTCTCCATGCCGTCCGTTGTGATGACGAACAGCGTATGTTCAGGGACATCCCCATTTCTTGCGTACTTGTGGACATTCCCAATGTGATGAATTGCTCCGCCGATAGCATCCAGAAGGGCAGTACATCCGCGAACGGAATAGTCCCTGTCGGTCATCGGCTCCACCTTCTGAACCGGCACACGGTCATGGATAACCTCGCTCACGTTGTCAAAGAGAACGGTAGAGATCAATGCCTCGCCATTCTCTTTTTTCTGCTTTTCAATCATGGAGTTGAATCCTCCGATGGTGTCTGCTTCCAGCCCGCTCATAGAGCCGCTGCGATCAAGGATGAATACGATCTCCGTCAGGTTCTTTCTCATGTTCAGTACCTCCGTATATAAAAAATATGACTGCTTGGTGTCTCACCTTACAGCCATATTGTACTTCGGTATTCACTTTATTTGGTCGCATGGCAAGCGACATTATTCCAGCGATGAGAACAACTCTCCGTCAATGCTTAGAACGTCATCCATCGGAATCTTTGTGCCGTCCTGCATGGTGATCCGCCGCTCAAAAGCATCGACCTTTTTGACCGCGCCGGTTGCTGTTATGTATTTGCCGCCAGCTTTCCGCTCATCGGGCTGGAAGTAGGTAATGGTGACTTCCGGCGCTTCATCAAGGGCATCCATGAGAAGCTGATACTTCATATCCAATGCAGTCAGAGCTTCCTCGTCAAGCTCAATCCTTTCGTCGGTCAGACGCCCGGTTTCCTTGATAGCGGAGTCGTAGCCCGTGAGGGCGGCGAAGGGAGCGAACTGCGCTGCACGATCCGACATTGGCATCTGCGGTCGCGTCTTGGAGACATGGTGAGGAAGATTGATAATCTCGTCGTACCTATTGTTCATACGCATTCTGCATCGCACCTCTTAGATAAACCGGAATTTTTCTTGTTACTTATTTTTTTGATTGTGGCGTTTCATATTCCACAGTGAACCTACCAACATACCGATTGCAGAGATTATTGCTCCGGCTACAATCATTCCCAAGTCAGGGGCATTCAGTTTGTTAAAAGCAATGTTGTTTGCCATTTTGAATGTGCCATATTCAGCAAGCATATACATTACGCCAAAGAAAAGAGTGAATGCCCATTTTCCTTTTCCCCAAAAGTTATTTTTACCAATAACAATAGATACAATAAATGTGGATATAGGAAGAATAAGCCAAAGAAACATCAAGCTGTAACCCATAGCGTCACTTCCACTTGTAAAAAACCAGAACACTATCATTGCAAACGCCCAAATCAAGAGATAGGAGAGAATCGTAATAATCTTGTTTCTGTTGGCATTGCTTTTCACAACATTCGTACTTTCTTCAAGATAATCATAATAGCTTTTCATTTTTTGTTCTCCTTTCAATAGATAGTCAAGAGAGACATCGTAACATTCGCTCATTTTAATGACGCTGATAATATCTGGATAGGATTTTTCATTTTCCCAATTTGAGATGGTCTGACGACTCACACCCAACAATTCGGCAACCTGTTCTTGCGTCAGCTTTTTTTCAATTCGGGCTGCCTTGATTTTGCATCCAATATCATGCTCCATGCCACTATACCTCCTTGCACTTTTATTGTCGGAAAAACACCCACTATTGTCTACCAAATAGCTTTGACATCACTAATTATGCGTGTCAAAATCCTTTTACATCTGCTAAATTTCGATTTGTTTGATCCTTCACGCCTTATGCCCGCCGATCTGCGCATTACGGTCTTTCGCGGTTGCGCCTTCTTCAAGATTCATCGCCTTGAGGATGGCGTTCTTTCCATACTTCTTTTTGATCGCAAGCGTAGCGGCTTGTACTTTCCGCTCACGCTCCAATGCAGCGTCCTCAGCTTTCTGCTTTTCCTCTTCGGCGGCATAGTCAGTGAAGAGGTTGAGCTGGACAACTCCGTCATTTTTCTTCGGCGCGTCCGCTTCTGGCAGGACATGATTTGCTACAACATACATACGGCGGACAAGCAGATTCTTGTCCACGATCCGGTCGAAGAGTTCCGACATAGCACACATTATTTTGCGGGTAGAGGATGTGTGACCGTCGAGATTGATAGAGCCGTGCGCCTGTTTCGGGATCTGCCTCCCATAATGATCTGTCTCAACCGCGCCGTGATACTTTGCCCGTCGTGCCGGATCGGTCAGGTTCTCAATGTCATAGCCGACGGTGAGAACCATCTGATCGGTGACAAGCCCCTTGTCCACCAAGTCCAGCACAAGCAAGTCCGTCATTTCCCGCACAACCAGCTTCGCCTTCTGCGGCTCATAGGGACAGTGCAATACCTGACCGGAGCTGAGGCTGTTGGAGCTGGGACGGTACGCCTTGATTGCCTCAATGGTCGTAGGCTCCCAGCCCCACGCATGGTCGATGAGCAACTCCGCATTCTTGCCGAACAGCTTGTAAAGCAAGTCCTCGTTCCGCTCTGAACAGAGGGCAACATCGCCCATCGTAAACATCCCATTTTGCTCAAGTTTCTTGGCAATGCCCCGACCCACGCGCCAGAAGTCCGTGAGAGGCTGATGAGACCAAAGCTCACGTCGGAATTTCATTTCATCCAGTTCGGCTATTCGGACGCCGTTCTTGTCGGCGGGGATGTGCTTCGCCACAATGTCCATTGCCACTTTGCAGAGGAAAAGATTCGTGCCGATTCCTGCGGTTGCTGTGATGCCGGTTGTTTCAAGCACATCGAGGATGATCTTCATGGCGAGGTCATGTGCCGAGAGCTTGTAAGTATTCAGGTAGTCCGTCACATCCATGAACACTTCGTCGATGGAGTAGACCACAATATCTTCCGGGGCAATATACTTGAGATAAATCTGATAGATGCGGGTGCTGTACTCCATGTAGTACGCCATTCGAGGCGGCGCAATGATGAAGTCAATCGCCAGAGAAGGGTCTGCTTGCAGCTCCGAGAAGAAGTGCGATGAGCCATCTAATCTGTGTCCCGGCGCGTCGTGCTGCCGTCCGGCATTCGCTTCCTTCACACGCTGCTTGACTTCAAACAGCCGTCCGCGTCCGGAGATGCCGTAGCTTTTGAGGGAGGGAGTAACGGCAAGGCAGATGGTCTTGTCCGTCCGGCTCTCATCTGCGACAACGAGGTTTGTGTCCAGAGGATCTAAGCCACGCTCACGGCATTCCACGGAGGCATAGAAAGATTTCAGGTCGATTGCAATGTATATGCGCTGCTTCATCTTCTGCGCCTCCGATTTCTTCTCAGATTAGCTCTAATGACATTTCATTGGAGTTTTTGATGTTGAATACGATACGCCATTCAATATCACCCTCCACCGGCTCAAAGTGTAGAGCGGAACAAGCTGCATGGAGTTTTTCCTTCGAGCTGCCTCCACATACGATTGCGGTTGGACCGTCCGCGCCGCCGATAATGCCGATACAAGCCATATCGTTTCGTGCCTCCGGTGCATAGCGGTCAGAGCATGGCGCAATTTCCAAAGGCTTGTCCCCCTCAGCACAATCACAGATCGAAATATCGCTGTCCGGTTCAGGAGAAAGCGTATAGCTCATGGCGGTAAAATACGTCGGATAAAACCAGCGGTCAGAGCCGAAACGCTTTTCGGAAATTGTCTGCCGCTCCAATTCATGTACGGTTAATGTGTATTTTGTGCCGCTGACCGGATGGGTGAAAGAAAACGAATCGCCGGGAGCGTGTGTCTTGAAATGTGGTCCTGGGACACGGCATGACCGCTGCTCCATCGTAAAGGAGAGGGATTTTATTTCAGTACGGCGTTTGCTTGCCCACGGAAAAGCTGCCCGAAAAATCATCCATCCATAGGATATATCCAAGTCATAGTGTTCCAACGCCCACTTTGCTTCCAATTCATTGATCATCCCATCCGGCAAACACGGATTATAAACCACCGAGCAGCCGTGGGAGGTCAGCATTGTTTTCCCGTTCAATTCCAAACGAGAAATAAAGTCAAGGCAAAGCGGATTGTCTAAATCAATTTGCATTTGCTGCTCCTGCGTGAAGTATTCGCAGGAGTCGTTTTCGGGGTGCAAATCCCATTTTGTCATGAACTTGCGGATGTCATCCTCTGGGGTGCGCATACAAAAGTCCATGACGAGTCCCTTGCTGCAAGAATACGCCGCAGGAATAACCCAATGATGTCCTGCCCAGTCAAATTGCTTATTCAACCGGAGTTCCGTTCCGGAACGGTCTTTTCCTGAATGTCCCCAGAAGTCTCCATCAAAGTAGACCTTCCATTCAGGTATGGTCGGTTCTGCTTCCGGGTTCATATCAACATCATAATAGTCCTCGGTGTACTTGATCTTGCTATAATCAAAGGATGCTTGCAGCTTTTTGATGTATGCCCACGGTTGTTCCATAGGCGTCAATTTCATTTTCTCGGCAAGCTCTGATAGCGCTTTTTTCTGTTCATGCGTCGGAGGGTTGTCCCGCAAAAAGGCTTCAAATTGGGCTTTATCCCACATCCACGCCTGTTCCAACGCTGCCGAATCACCGCAAGCAAGGAGCAGCCTCAGAAAGTCTGCAAAATTGTTTGCCAGCGGATGAACGAAATCCGGAGCCGAGTTCATGGGGCTGACGGAAAATACCATACTGCCGAAGCCTCGAACAAAGCAGAAGTGAATGCCATCCACGCCAGCCCAGCCAAAAATAGATGCACCTTTGGGCGTGCAAAAGTAAGGGTTGTTATCTTCACGACACTCCACTCCTACGACAGAGAGTTCAATACCACTTCGCAAAAATTTCTGAAATACTTTATCCATAGACCTTATGCTCCTATTAAACTCTGGTCAAATGCAAACAGAGCCTCGTTGATCTCAAAGACGTTATAGTTCCCGCGCTCCACGAAATACTCCACGATGATGTCAAACTTATTGGAATGGGAGAGCGCAAAGCCAGCCTTCATGAGCATATCCTTCATTTCCACAAGCGGCAGCTCAAGGGCGATGGCAAATGCAATGACCGTGGGCTTAGAAGGCTTATAGGACTTGTCCGAGCGGATCTTCGAGAAGAGCTTCCGGTCAATATTCGCCTTCTTGTAGCACTGCGCATCCGTCATGCCGCGCTCATCAATCTTCCGCAGAAGCATCTCCGAAAAGCTCTCGTCGATCTGTCCCAGTGCATCATCAAGGGTAGCTGCCTTTTTAGGGGTAACTGTCGCTGAGACAGGGGGAATGAGCTGTTCGATTGCCTCTTCACAAACGGATGACTCGCATGGCATCGGCTCTTCCATCCGGAAGGCACTCATCCTGCGCAGACGCTCATAACGACTATCGGTATGCTCGTCCACATAGCGGTCATCTATGTATGCAGCAATGTCGGCAAACAGTTTGCCGCTGATCTGATAGGCTTTGCGGTCAAAAATGACGATGTACACCGTCATTTCGTTTTCAAGAAGGTAACTGCTGATGGTGTCAATCGCAACCTTGAGAGCCTGATCCTTCGGATAGCCGAAAATGCCGGAGGAAATCAGCGGGAACGCAACCGATTCGCAGCCGTATTCCTTCGCCAGCATGAGCGAAGTCTGATAGCAGGAGATCAGCCGTTCGCGCTCCCCATGCCGTCCGTCATACCAGCGCGGACCGACTGCGTGAATGACATATTTGCAGGGCAGACGATAGCCCTTCGTGATTTTTGCGCTCCCGGTCTTGCAGCCGTGGAGCGTTTCACATTCCACCAGCAGCTCCGGTCCTGCGGCACGATGAATGCAGCCGTCCACACCGCCGCCACCCAGCAGCGACTCGTTGGCAGCGTTGACGATGGCGTCCACCTTCATTTTCGTGATGTCATTTCTGACGATTTGAAGCGGCATGATCAAGCCCTCCCATTCGGTTACTTCGCGCCGGTCAGCAGTTTGTCCAGCGGGATTCTTTCCGGGTATTTTCCTTCGGTCAGAATGTCATATAAATACCTGTTATCCAGAATCATATCATCCCGGATAAGCTGCCAGTTTGCCTTTTTCCTGAAAAACACCTTGAAGATCAGGAAGTTCATGATCGCCCCAATTACCGGCGTGGTCATGCCGAAAGCCTCGGTGTGAGAAAAATGGCATCCTGTTTTAGTTCTTTTCCCTTCAAAGGTGATGAACGCCGTTTTCTTGTCGCTCCGGAATACAATGCGGAAGTGGTTCTCATCCTGTTCGCATTCCGTAATTGTGCCGGTCACATCGTAGTCCAGCCCCATGACGATCTCGCGGAAGCGGATCTTGCTTCCTGCGTTATAGTTTCCGTTATAGAGATTGCATTCGATGTGGTAGGGACTCCATTTCAAAAACTCTTCCTCAAAGTTAGCAGTCCATGCCTTTAATTTTTCATAGGAAGCCGGAATCTCTATCTGCTCTGTAAGAACAATCATTGTCAGTTTCTCCTATTCTGTCAAAGCGGCATCGGTGTCCGGGCGATCAGAATGACCGCCAGAATCGCGCCCACAAATGCAGCAGCCCCTATGACTGCCAACACCTTTTTGCTGAGTTTCTTCTTTGCTGCCTTGCCAATCAGCGCAGCGCAAGCCATGCAGACAACCGCAGCCACAAGTGCAATGCCCAGCGTTTCCCATAGCCAAGAAAGTTCATGTAGGATTTTCATGCGTTCATCATCTCCTGTTCGTTAAACTGGAATTTGTAATTACATTCCATACATATTGGCATTCTTTACAATCACTCTATCTCCTTTTTCTAATTGTTCCTTAGAAACTCCTCTTAACCCAAGTCCAACATGTTCTGTTTTATATCCACAACCATTTGATTTTCGTTCTTTTGTATGTATATCGATGGTAGTAATTATAGTCTCTAATACACCTCCATTTGTTTTATAAACACACGCATTTTCTCCTTCTCTACACATTCCTGTTGATATGTTTCCTGTGGCAACTGTTCCAACCCCCATAATTGTAAATACATCATCAATAATCAATTCAAAGTCTTCTTTTAAACATAATGGAACATCTAATCTGTTCATATACTCTTTTTCTCGCTCTTTTTTGCTTTTACCAAATAATCCCATAGTGTTTCTCCTTTATAACTTCCGATTTGTACGACTCTCAAAGTTTCAGTCCATCAACCCACGCTGCCAGTTCTTTATGCCCTACATTGTGCTTGAAGACTTTCCCGTCCATCAGCTTTGCGCCTTTGCAGCTCGGCGCAAGGCGTTCGTTCGTCTTGCCAATGCCGCTTCCTCCGGAGGTTGCAAACGGGATGATCGTCTTGCCAGTCAGATCATAGCTCTCAAGGAACGTATTGATAATCGTCGGCGCGACATACCACCAGATCGGAAAACCCACAAAGATTGTGTCGTAGTCCTTCATGTTGTCCCGCTTCACGGCAATCTCAGGACGGGAGGCAGGATCGTTCATCTCAATCGTGCTGCGGGCTTTTTTGTCCATCCAGTTCAGATCGGCTTCCGTGTAAGGCACCTTCGGCTCAATCTCAAAGATGTCCGCGCCGATTGCCTCAGCCAGCGTCTCGGCTACCTTCGCGGTCACGCCGGACGCAGAAAAATATGCTACAAGTTTATTGCTCATTGTGTTCTTCCTCATCAATCTTTTCATTTCCTTCATTCAGCATGAAGTATAGCAGTGCTTCCAGCAATGTTGCCATATAGTGAAGCGACCAGTTTTCTTCCGGCTCTTTTGCCATCTTATCAAGTACGGCTCGAAAAGCCGTGGTACGGTCAATCCTTGTTTCCTCATCAATGCGGTCAAGTATGCCCTTCATTTTCAGAGCAAGTTCTTTTTCCTCGTCAGAAAGCTCCGGTATGCCAAGTAGCGCAGATAGTTTCTTGTCCTGCATAATAGCATCGCATTCGATGTATGACTTGTGTTCGGCTGACATCAATTCTTCAAAGTAGTTGATAAAAATATGAACGCGAATGCCACCTTCTTCGTCCGGGGAGAAGCAGACGGTTTGCGATTTTTCTGCAATTTCTTTCAAAAATGCAAGGTCTTCTGAGTCATCGAACTCCGCAAACGGAAGAAACATATTGATTTCCGCGTGCCAACGATGATAGTCCACGATTCCCTTGATATACCCGCGGTGTTGCTTGACAAACGCATCACAGCGTTCCAGAAGATACTCGTAGTTCTTCTTGTCCTCCGGTACAATGATCTTTGGTATCTTGTCCATTGCTTCGGAGTACGCTTTCAGCATACCCCCATTGACCGCGCGGTCAAACACCTCATCGCACCATTTATCGTATTCGACAGACTCGGTTTCCCGGTAATCCTTCTCAAAGATAATATCGTCCATTGCGTTACCCCTTTATGATTTTCTCAAGCTGCATTTCGGTCGCGTTAGGCAGACGTGATTGCAGATGTTTTAGAATGCGCTCTTTGGATTCCTGCGGGTCTCGCTGATAGGCGGAGGTGATAAAGTCGTACCCGAAAAGCTCTTCCGGCGTCGCATATTCTGCCACACCCCAGCCATAAGGTCTTCCGTACCTGTCCTGCATATAGACAAAATCCGCAATGCAGACATAGCTCTGCATTTGCAGTCTCGTGATACACGTCTCAAAGCCGGTGTTGCCGCCCTTGCGGTAGTTCAGAGCCTCTTTCAGGCGTTTGGAAAGCATCCCGCCTTCACCGTCTATGGCTTCATAAATCTCCTTGTCCTTGTAGGACGCCAAGCCGTCATCCCAACGGGCGTCAAAGTCATAGCCGTCACGCCGGAAGTTCGCAAAGTCCGGAATCCACTCCCGACTCACAAATCCAGCTTTCTTGTTGAAAAGTTTGCCGTAGAGACATTTGCCGCTCCGCGCAGCCGGACCTTTCCATTCCCACGGACCATCTACATCATCCGCAAACCATAACTCAGGTGGGCAAAGTTCCTCGATGGAGAAGCCGTGAATCTCATTCCGAAAGAAGGGCAGAAAGCCGTATTGCTCAACAGCGGCAATCAAGTCATCGGCACTATGCAGTTGTCCGACATCTCGCTCTGACATTACTCTGCCTCTTCAATCACGCCATAATCAATCAGGATATTTTTCTCCGCATACTGCGGGTAAACAATACCCATCATTTCATACTGATAACGTCTCACGCGGCGATGCTCCTGAACCGGCTCCGGTGCATACGCAGCGGTTTCACAGTGCGCATATTCCGGCATTTCCGCAAGATCATCCCGAACGGCACGGATAAGCGCGTTTGCCACATCATCAATGCTTTTGCCGGTTTCCACGGCAACCAGTTCGTGCTTCCGGACTGCCTTGTCCAGATTACCGGGGGAGCGAAACAGCTTGTATTTCATATCATTGCCCGTCCTTTCTCTCTATCGGTCTATCTATTCGTCCTGAAATCTGTTCTTTAGGGACGCAATCATCGCTTGTGCGGCGATGCTCAGATACAAAACTCCAATTTCATAGATAAATTCGCGGTCGATCACGATAAAGCATTCTCTAATGTGTGTGAAAACCAGTTCCAGCAAGTCCCTGTACAGTGGATCATCAAAGGGCTTGAACCGTGCAAACTTGCTTTTGGCAGCGTCCCATGTCATGGACGCTTCGCCCTCAGCACTGGTCATCACCTCGCAGAGAATCATGCTGACGCCCATTTTCCCGTTGCCGGTCAGGAGTTCTCCTTCGTAATAGCTGAGAAGGTCTTTCTTACGTCGGAGCGGAATCATATCACAGTTGTCATCAAGCTCAAATGCAATCAGCTCCGCAGCGAGTTCCCGCCAGACCGCATATCCGGCGTTAATGGTTCCGTCCTCTTCGCGGCTGATGGTATCGTCCATGCAGTATCGTTCATAGAAGTTATCCCCGCCAAGCTCGTTGCGGGTGCAGAAGATATGCGCCAGCTCATGCAGAAGAATGTGCTTCAACTCTGCCGGATAACGCGCAATGTCTGTCCGCAGAAGGATTCCATCAACGCCGCCTCCTTTACCGACGAAGGCAGAGGCATGAAAGTCAAAATAGCCGTCCTCTGTATAGCGGTCTTCCAGCCGATCAGGGAAATACTGCTTGCAGAACTGTTCAAAGACTTCCTGCTGATTTTCCGTCTGAAAGCAGCACAGCACAAGGTTGTCCTCGCTGAACTCCGTTCCCATGCGCTCGTTAAAGATGGAAGCGGCATAGAAAAGGGCTTCTTTATAGTCGTTGTTGTTCATCTAATTACTATCCTTCATCCTCATTCACCCCTCCGGTCTGACATTTCTCAGGAAGTCAGAGTGCGGCACATACGGCAAGTTGAGCTGCCAGCCCATGCGGTTCAGCTCGTTGAGCTTGATCAGCATCAGGTTGATGTTTGTTCCCATTGCAGCCGAGAGCTGCACCACATCGTAGTCCTGCTTCATCAGGTCAATCAGCTCATCATCATCAATGATCAGGTGGGAGGCAAACGCATTCGCCTCATATTCGTGTTTTGTGCGCATATCGAACAGCACGAACTCCGGGAGCGGTTCGTTTCCTTTGGCAAGATCACGGTGAAAGGTATCATGCCCGATCTCGTGACCGCAGACCATTTGCATGATCAGATACTCCATGTTGGAGTTCAGAAGAATATGCCGCTCTTTATGGCGGTAGGTGTACATTCCGAGCAGATCGTTCAGATTGTCAAGAAAATGGAGATGAATGCCCAGCTCACGGGCAATCTTCAAGGTATCTCTTGTTCCACAGCTTTTGACAATGCTGTTCGCCTTTTTGTATATTTCCTCGGAGCGAATTATCACGGGACCTTCACCCCTTTCATGTTGAAAACAGTCAAAGTAAATCCGTCAGGAAACCGAGACGCAGACAGTTATTCCTCTGCGTCCGTCTCGGTCTTCTTGTATTTCTTCGGCGTGTATTTCTCAACATTCCGGGCTTTGGATTCCCAATATATATCCTGCAACGCCTTCATCACCGCATCCTTGTCCTGCTCAGACAGCGTACCGCCCGCAAACAAGCCGGACATCCCTTCAATCAGGTCCTTTGCCTGTTTCATGCCACGGGAGCCGTACTGCTCGGATGCCTGAACCACAAACTCTTCGTCCTCGGTCAGCAGATAGTTCACATCCACCTTGAAGTACTCCGCGATTTTTCTGTAAGCGTCCTTGGTACGGGGAAAGGAAATGCCGTTCTCGTACCGGGTAATCATACGCCTGTTGATCCCCAGTGCATCGGCTACTTCCTGCTGGGTCAGCTTCCGCTTCTCCCGTTCAGCCTTGAATTTCTCTCCAAACGTCATTTTGGTAATCACTCCTGTTCACAAAAAGTTTGCGACATCAAATTGCGCAAGTCTATTGACAAAGGCACTTGAAGTGCGTATAATAATGACTGAGCAATCCAACTACTCATAGTATATCCTGAATTGCTCATCCTGTCAAGGGGCATGAGTAGTTGTACACGAAAAAGTTACATCTTTTGAGCAGTTCAAATGGACAGGCATTTATGCTGCCGAAGATCATCCGTACCGGCATACACCGGTATAAGGGAACAGGAGTGAGAAAAACGCAAATGGCTACACAGTACAGAAAAGCATACGTCCCGGTTACGCTGGATGTGGACAAGGAGGGGGCAATCCTCCCTCGCCTTATCTGGTGGGACAACGGTGTGATCTTTCAAATCGACCAGATTCTTTACAAATGCCGCGCCACATCCAAGAAGGTTGGGGGCGGAGGCATCCGTTACACAGTTCAGATTCGCGGAAAGGAGTCATTTCTTTTCCACGAAGGAGACAAGTGGTTCGTCGAAGCAAAGGAGGACAACTGCTCATGATTTTATCCCAGCGCCAACTTGAAGAAATTGCAGCCTCAACAACAAAGGACTTCAACCGGTTCTTTTTCGGGGATGAGGCTGACAAGCCCGACCGACCAGCTTTGCCAACGCCCATCGATCAGTTTGCAAAGAATTATCTCGGTCTTCGCGTATCATTCGCCCGTCTCTCGCCGGATGGAAGCATCTGCGGTGTCACTGCCTATGCCGACACTGAGTACAAGATCACGGAGCTTGGCATTACGCGCACACTGGCTTTGAAGCGTAATCAGGTCATCTTGGACGAGAGCTTCATTCTATCCGGCAACGTGCAGCGGCTATGCGCCAAGCGCAGATTTACCCTTGCCCACGAGTGCGCCCATCAGATTCTCTTCCAACTGGAATCGGAAGAGGTAAAGGCATCCTGCGAAATGAGATATTCCGCACGGACTGCTTATACGCCGCGAGAGCTAAAAACCCGTGAGGACTGGAACGAGTGGCAAGCAAATGTCTTGGGCGCGGCAATCCTGCTTCCTCAGAAGGAGGTTGACCTGGCAATGCGTCGGTTTGCAGAAACGCCGCTGATCAATTACGAGGGGAGGTATTCGTATGGTGATCACTTAACGCTGCGCCTTTTCTGCCGGTTGTTCGGTGTCTCCAAGACAACGGCATCTATCCGCCTTCGTCAGCTCGGCTACATGGTAGATCGTCCATTCAGTGAGTATGTTGACCCATTGGAGGTGTGGTAATGAAGAAAGCATCCATTCGGGTTCAGGAACCGACGCCGGAGCTGACCGAAAAAATCCGCAGGGCAAGAGTTGCCATTTCCCAGCAGAAGCCCCGATACCTGAAATGTCCGTATTGTCAGCATAATGCCATTGCTGTCTACGAAGACACGAGAGGTCATGTAGAATCCAAGTGCAAGAAATGCGGGCGGATCACAGTCTTTGATGTGCTGAATATGAGAAGACTGCGACCGCGTACCAAGTAAGAACCAGAGGACAAGCCTCTGTTCTAAAATAAAATATATGTCATAGCTGAGCTGTGGAGCCGCCTGATAGGTGAAGTCATCCTAATGCCGCATGAGACAGAGTTTAATTACTCTGTTTTATCGGCATGGGATTCAAACCTCACCGTCATGCGGCTCTTTTTCTGTCTTCACCCTTCCCGCTGCTCCCGCGCAGCGGAAAGGATGAACAATGAAAACACCTAAGACCCCTATCGAGTTCGACTACGACATCTGGACTACGGAGGACGGCAAGTGCATGGTGCGCGTGAAACGAACCGGCGAAGTTTCCGAGGTTGACCGCAAGGTTATGAGAATCCTTCGCGCAGAGGAAAAGCGGATCAGACGCTCGTATGGCTCTGACAACAGCTCTGAGGATGAGGACGGCGCAGAGAAAATATCTGATACCGTGCTGTCCCTTGACGCTATGCCGGAGGACGATGTGAAGTCCGCTGCATGGCTGGCAGACTCCCGCGACTGCATGGAGGAACTGATCACCGCCCTCAAAGAGAAGGAGCTTCTTTCCATTCTGACCGAGAAACAGCGCGAATTGTATCTTGCGATGACCCGTGAAGGACTGACTCTTCGAGAGTTTGCCCGAAGGAAAGGCATCGGCATCAGAGCTGCATTTGACCTCAAAGCAGCGGTGCAGAAAAAATTTCAAAGAATTTTTTGAGCGGTACTCAACAAACGGCAAAAAGATGTCCGTTGTAAAGTGAAAGGGTCAATCAGACCACTTCACTGCTCCTTGAAAACTGAATAGTTCAGTGCTGCGGATCTTTCCGCTTCTGCGAAGCAACACAGCTTCCGACGCCAAGACCTCCCGAAAGGGAGTGAGCGACCTCCGGAGAGCTATAACAGCCGTGTGGTGCGGCTGCTTGCGACGATGCAGATGCCGGGTATAATGATACTTCCGTCTTTTCTTTGAATGGGCGGCTCGGAGCGATCCTCGGAGGGGTGAGAGTCCCATGATACCGATTAACCGTTGGTAGTCCGCAGCATTCCCGGAACTGCAAAGTTCTTCTGGCAGGGGCGCGAGCTGCAAATATGCCGGACAACGAAACAAACCCAAAAGAAACTTACTATATAGTTTCAGGATGAAAACTATGTGGCAGAGTGTCTTCACAAGATGCTCTGTCATATCCTTTTGTCCTGAATAGTTCTACGAAACAGGAGGTGCTTAGAATATGATGGGCATTGAAACAATGAAAAACGTCAGCCCGAAAACGGTTGACCGAAGCACACTCGTTCAGAGAAGCAGCGTCCGGCTTGATCCTGCGGCACCGCGAGAGGACAGGCTGAGGGAGTTCATCAAGCAGATCAGAAATCCTTATTGTTATCTGGACGGGAAGACAGTGGTGAAGATCAGCTTCGCCGAGACGGACACGACGATGGAAGAGTGTCTGGAACACTATCTGAGAGGGCTTTGATTTATGAACAGTCTGAATCTTTTCACCCGGTTCTATGGACAAGCGATTGAGCCTGTGGTATAATGAAATCGGTCAAAAAAAGAAGAATACGGATTAAGCCGCTTGCCCTGATGGTCATGTGGCGTTTTCGTGTTCCTCTTCATAAGAGTTGAAGCAAGCCTTCGTCTTTCTGATTTGATGTACCACACCAAACAGAAAAACGGAGGTTATTTTTATGCCAGACAAGGTTTACCGCACGGCGATCTATTGCCGTCTGTCCCGTGAGGATGGAGATAAAGTTGAAAGCAACTCCATCGCCAGCCAGAGAGCCATCTGCGAGGACTATATCGCAAGACATGAGGATTTGGAGCTGGTCTGTGAGCCGTTTGTGGATGACGGGTACAGCGGCGTTTCCTTCAATCGTCCTCAATTCAAAAAGCTGGAAGAGGCAATCCGCAAGGGTGCGCTTGACTGCATTGTGGTCAAGGATCTCAGCCGCTTCTCAAGAAACTACATCGACGGCGGGCGCTACATTGAAAAGATTTTCCCGCAGCTCGGCATTCGCTTCATCGCAATCAATGATGCGTATGACAGTCTGACCGGTGATCCGCAGTCCGACTCCTTTGTTATCCCGTTCAAAAACCTGATTAACGATTCTTACTGCAAGGACATCTCCATGAAAATCCGAAGCAGTTTGGAAGTCAAGCAGAAGAGCGGTGAGTTCGTCGGCTCGTTCGCGCCTTACGGCTACATGAAATCGCCGGAGAACAAAAACCAGCTCATCGTGGATGAAGCGGTCAGCGAATATGTGCAGATGATCTTTTCCATGTACAAGGACGGCTTCTCCATCGGACGTATTGCAAAGCGTCTGAACCAGATGGGCGTCCTGTCCCCAATGGAATACAAGCATTCCGCCGGTGTGAAGTTTGATACCGTCTTCAAGACCAGCGATACCGCAAAATGGACATATAAAGCCGTCCAGCGTATTCTCACCAACGAGGTTTATATCGGCGTTCTGGCTCAGGGCAAGCGAGGCACTCCCAACTACAAAGTCCGCGTCGTGAAAAGCAAGGATGAATCCGAGTGGGTCAAGGTTGAAAATGCGCATGAAGCTCTTGTGTCCTACGAGGACTTCATGGCAGTCAAGGTCATGATGCAGCGGGATATGCGCTGCTCACCCGATCAGGACGAGGCGCATCTGTTTTCCGGCTTCCTGTTCTGCGGAGACTGTCAGCAGCCAATGATCCGTAAGACCGTCCCGTCGAAGACAAAAAAGTATATCTACTACGTCTGTTCCACCAATAAGCACAGCCGGACGTGCAGCCCGCACAGCATCGCCGCAAAAGAGGTTGAAGAGAAGGTCTTCCGTGCCATTCATGACCAGATCGAGCTTGTCATCAATCTGGAACACGCGCTTGCGATGATAGAACGGCTTCCGTCTCAGAGCCGCAAGGCTTTCAACTATGAAGCCCAGATTGCCAAAATCAAGGAAGAGATTGAACGGTACCAAAAGCTCAAGCTGGGGCTTTACGAAAACTTCATCGGCGGCGTCATTGATAAGTCGGAATACTTTGAGTTCCGAAACAGCTACACCAAAATCATTGAAGACAAGCAGGAAGCACTTCTGCGGGTCAAAAAGGAAATGAAGCAGACTGTCACAACCGGAACGACTGAGCGGAACTGGGTAACGCTTTTCAAGCAGTATGAAAACGTCGAAGAGCTGAACCGCCGTGTGCTGATGTCGCTGGTTGACCGCATTCTGATTCACGAAAACCATGCAATCGAAATCGTCTTCAAGTACAAGGACGAATACCAGCAGACGATTGAATACGTTCTCGGCTATGCCGACGAACTGGATATTGCCGTATAAAGGAGGGATGAGCAAATGGCAAGAAAAAGCAGAAAGCAAATTGCAGTCGAAGAGCCGGTTATCGAATCTGTCTCTTCCGAGGTCTTCTCAACAGCCATCTATGCCCGTCTTTCCGTTGAAAACAGCGGCAAGTCCGAAAAGGTGGATGTCATCGCAAATCAGATTGAGATTTGCAAGTCCTACATTGCAGAGCGTCCCTACCTGAATCTGATAGATACCTATGTGGATAACGGACGAACGGGTACGGTCTTTGATAGACCGGAGTTCAACCGTCTGATGAACGACATCCGCACCGGCAGGATCAAGTGCCTTGTGGTTCGTGATCTCAGCCGGTTCGGGCGTGACTATATTGAGGCAGGAACCTATCTGGAACGGGTCTTTCCGCAGATCGGGCTTCGGTTTATCGCCATCAAAGAGAACTACGATAACTTTGATGCGGACGGCTCCGGCGAAAGCCTCATCATTCCTCTGCAAAACATGATCAACACCCTTTACTCGAAGGACATCTCCCGCAAGGTTTCCACTGCGCTCAAGGCACAGATGGAAAGCGGAGAGTTCAAGAAGCGCAATCTCCCGTATGGTTATCGCTGGGATGAGGAACATAGCAATATGGTCTTCGATGAGGAAACCGCGCCGATTGTCCAGAAGATTTTCCAATGGAAGATTGAAGGGCTGTCTCTTCCGGCGATTGCAGACCGGCTTGATGCAATGAACGCACCCAACCCGGAGTTTCAAAAGTATCAGGTCGGCGTCCGCACA
This sequence comes from Oscillibacter sp. KLE 1745, assembly GCF_000469445.2. Lineage (NCBI taxonomy): Bacteria > Bacillati > Bacillota > Clostridia > Eubacteriales > Oscillospiraceae > Oscillibacter > Oscillibacter sp. KLE 1745. The sequence continues at coordinate 22,072 of NZ_KI271701.1, forward strand.
GGCAATGCTACGGCAAAGAAGATTTGGAGCAAGTCTTCACTCACTACCATTCTGGATAATCCCCATTACGTCGGAGATACCGTTCTCGGACGGACGCTGAACGCCATCTACAAGGGCGTCAAGAATCAGCACATTGACCGTGAGGAATGGATTGTTTTTCCCAATACTCACGAGGCGATTATCTCCCGTGAGGACTTCCAGAAGGTACGAGAGCTGCGCGACGCTGCTGCAAGGACAAGGGTTGAGAAGATGGCGCGCACGGAGGAAATCCGCGCTACGCTGATCAATCTCTTTGAAGACAAAATCGTATGCGCGGACTGTGGCAGAAAGCTCTATTTCCATCGCAAGCGCGTTGATAAGCGCAAGGACGGCGCATGGTACGCCTTCTATGAGTGCAGTTCATCCGTCAAGCGCGGCAATCTCTGTACGCCGCACTATACGCGGCAGGACAAACTTGAAGCCGATGTGCTTGCGGCGATCCAGCTTCAAGTCAAGGCGGCTCTCGATTACGACAAGCTGCTTGCCAAGCTGAGAAACAGCGAAGGCGAACGCAGCATCCGCGATCAGCAGAATGCGCTCATTACAAGCCTGAATCTGAAGCTCAGCGGTATCTCCAAGAAACGCACCCGGCTCTACGAGGACTTCACGGAAGGCATTCTCGATGAAGAGGAATACGCCTTTGCCAAGAAAGCCTACGATGAGCAGTATGCCGACCTTTCCCGGCGGTTGGATGAAGCGGTTCAGCGGAAGGTGAAGTTTGCCGAGGCAATGTCCGAGGACAACAAGTGGCTCACGCTGATGAAATCCGTCAGCGGTGCAGAAAAGCTCTCTCAGGAGTTGGTTGACGAGTCCGTAGAGCTTGTGAAAGTCCATGAGGACGGCTCAATCGAGCTGGTCATGAAATACGGCGATATTTACGCTCTGACCGTTCAGAGTATCAAGGAAGTACAGGAGGCGATGTAAATGAGCAAGGAATACAACATCGGCATCTACATCCGCCTCTCAATGGCTGATGAAGATACCGGCTATGGCAGCAAGGCGGAAAGTGACAGCATCGGCAACCAGCGTATGCTCATCAACCGCTTTCTTGACAATCATCCGGAGCTGTCTCGCTGTCAGCGGTCTGAGTTTGCGGATGACGGTTATACCGGCACGAATTTTCACCGTCCTCAGTTCACGCAGATGATGGAGAAGGTCAAGCGCGGCGAAATCAATCTGATCTGCGTCAAAGACTTTTCCCGCTTTTCTCGTGACTACATTGAAACGGGAAACTATCTGGAATGCACTTTTCCATTCATGGGCGTCCGCTTTATCTCTATCAATGACGGCTATGACAGCGACGATTACAAAGGCACAACGGGCGGTCTGGAAGTGGTTATGCGCAGCATCATCTATGCGGCATACAGCAAAGACCTCTCCGTAAAGACCACATCGGCAAAAATCCAGATGATGAAGCAGGGTAAGTATGTCGGTGGCTACGCTCCATACGGCTACGTCCTGCATCCCTCCATTCGGAACAAACTTGCCGTAGACCCGGAGGCGGCTGATGTAATCCGTCGTATTTTCCGCGAGGCTCTGGAAGGCAGCAACACCTCTCAGATCGCCCGCAGCCTGAACGATGACGGCATCCCGACGCCGGGGCAATACTTCAAGAGCAAGCATCCCGACAAGAAGAAGTTCAGTAACATGAGCGAGAAAATCAGTTGGGAAACCGTGATGGTCTATAACATCCTCAAAAACCTTGTTTACACCGGAACACTGGTCAGCCGCAAAATGAAGTCCTGCGGTGTCGGCTCAAAAAAGCGTGTTGTCAATGAGCCGATCATCGTAGAAGGAACCCATGAAGCCATTGTCAGCAAGGAAGACTTTGAGCTTGCTCAGAATGTCATTCGAGCTGGAGGACGGAATCCCACGCGCAAGCAGCATGACTATCCGCTCAAGGGACTCGTCCGCTGCGGAAACTGTAAACGTGCTATGACGCGCCGAAAGAACAAGGCTGGCATTCGGTACTTCCAGTGCATTCACTCGGTCAACAACGGAAACACAGACTGTCCGATTGGCAGGAGCTTTCCAGAAATGGATATTGAGAAGGTTGTCTTCCATGCCATTGCTCAGTTTCTCGCTTTGGCACAGAAGGAAGCAGTCCAAAACCGCGAAGTCGGTGATCTTCGGAAATCTGCCATCAAGGAATGCGCTGATAAAATCCGCACTCTGCAAAAGCAGAATGAGCAGCACAAGGCGTCCAAGCTGAGGCTCTACGAGAAGTATGCTGCTGGGAGCATTACGAAGGAGGCGTACATTCAGCAGAAGGCGGCAGCGGATGTGAAGATTGCTGAAAACGATGGAGTAATCCAGCGCAGTCACGAGCGGATGAAGGAGCTTGACTCCGAGACCGCCTGTTCAGATGAAAAGCTGGATGCGGTCTGCGAACAGTACGCCGACTGCAAAGCTCTGACCTATGAGCTGACCCACGCATTCATTTCTGCGGTCTACATTTACGATCTTGACAACATAGAAATCGTCTGGAAGTTCAAGGACTTCCTCACTACATCAGAAGGAGAAGCCAAATGAAAGTATTTCTTTATATCCGCGTTGCCTGTGCGGATCAGCTTGCGGCAGCAGACCAGCGGGAAGAGCTGGAACGCTATGCGAAGGACAAAGGCTATGAGGTGGCTGCTGCGATGGCAGCAGACGGCATCTCCGGCGTCCATACGGAAGGTATCATGAACTTCCTGCTGAACGAAGCCAAGCGTCAGGACATCGGTACGATCCTCACCCGTGACACCTCACGGATTAGCCGGGACACTTCCTCTTTCATAAGGTTTGAGCGAAAGTTCAGGGAGAACGGCATCCGGTTCGAGTATCTGTCCAAGCCTGACAACGAGCTTCCGGTCACTCCAATGAAGGAGGCGTTTGAGACGGCGTATAAGAAACGTCGCACAAAGAACGGCAAAAGAGCATAGAGAAAACGCAAGCCGTTCACGGGTGGTTGTCCACCTATGAACGGCTTGTAAATTCTCAAAATTTTTTTAGTCCCTACTTGACACAAGAAGACCTTTCCCGTCTTGGCAGAAACTATCTGAAAACGGGCGAACTCATAGAGATTGTATTTCCCGAAAACGGAGTACGCTATATCGCGATCAACGACGGAGTTGACACAGCGCGGGAGGATAACGAGTTTACCCCCTTGCGGAACTGGTTTAACGAGTTTTACGCCCGCGACACAAGCAAGAAAATCCGCGCAGTTAAACAGGCACAGGCGCAAAAAGGCGAGCGCGTCAACGGGGAATATCCATACGGCTATATCCCAGACCCGAACAACCGCCACCACCTTATACCCGACCCGGAAACCGCGCCGATTGTCAAACAGGTTTTCGCTATGTTTGTTAGCGGTGTGCGTATGTGCGAAATCCAAAAATGGCTTGCGGAAAACAAAGTCTTGACGATTGGAGCGTTGCGCTATCAGCGTACAGGACAGGCGCGGTATCAGCGGGCAATGATCGCCCCCTATACTTGGCCGGACAAAACGCTCTATGACATATTAGCAAGGCAGGAATATTTAGGGCATACCATAACCGCGAAAACTCACAAGGTATCCTACAAGTCGAAAAAGACCCGGAAGAACGAAGAAGAACAACGCTATTTCTTCCCAAACACCCATGAGCCGCTTGTTGACGAGGAAACCTTTGAACTTGCGCAAAAGCGGATTGCTACCCGCCACCGCCCGACAAAAGCAGCGGAGATTGATATTTTTTCCGGCTTGCTGTTTTGCGCTGGTTGCAGACATAAGATGTATTACCAACAGGGCGTAAATATCGAGCCGCGCAAGTTTTCCTATTCTTGCGGCGCATGGCGCAACAGGGCAAGGACAGGCAGCGAGTGTACCTCTCATTATATCCGCAAAAACGTACTTCTTGATTTAGTGCTGGAAGATATGCGGCGGGTTTTGCGGTATGTTAAGGAACACGAACAGGACTTTATCTGTAAAGCTACCGAGTACGGCGACATGGAAGCGAGAAAGGCATTAGCGCAGCAGCAAAAGGAACTTTTCAAAGCACAGGCGCGTATGACCGAACTTGACACGCTTTTCCGCAAGCTGTATGAGGACAACGCATTAGGCAGACTGACAGATGAACGGTTTGTGTTTCTAACTTCCGGCTATGAGGACGAAAAGAAATCCCTTGCCGCAAGGATAGACGAGTTACAACAGCAGATCGCAACCGTTACCGAGCGAAAAAGGGATATATCAAGGTTTATTCAGATTGTCGGGAAATACAGCGACATACAGGAATTGACCTATGAAAACGTCCATGAGTTTATCGACCGTATTTTGATACATGAATTAGACCGGGAAACCAACACCCGGAAAATCGAAATCCATTACAGCTTTGTCGGACAGGTTGATACCGAGCAGGAGCCGACGCAAGTTGTCAACCATGACCGCCGCAACATGGTAGATGTAAAAAGTATCGCTATCTAACCTCAGCAAAGCAAGTACCACTAATGCCATCGTCCGTGAAATGGACAATGTTCGTAAACCCCTGCCGTGCGGCGAACTCCTCCAACATAGCCTTTTGATTGGAAATGGAATTGCTCTCACGCTGCTGGTCATCATCTTTGCCAAAGTCATCACGGCTCAGTCGTTCGTACAGAGCTGTGATTTTCTCGTTTTTTCTCATCGCTTGCGCTCCTTTCTTCGATTTTAGGTTATGTGTTCTAAGAGACTTCTCAACCGCTTGATTAAGAAGTCTTTTAGAGCATACAACACCGGAAACAAGCAATAGCGTTTTCTTCTGCGATTAAATATATAGATGAGCAGATCGGTGAGGGCGCGTAGTGAAGCAAGGCGAGCAGAAAACCAGATCGGCAGGATTACCCGGCGGATTGGTTTTCTGCATGGAGTAGGAGAGCGGAGGAGGGAGGTGGAAGCGAGGAAATGGAAATAGATATTTCGAACGTCTTGACGGAGAGCGGCTTACACTAAACGGGTTAAATTGAGTCTGGGTGCCTGAATATTGAAATTAAAAAAGCGTATTGATGTAAACGGCACGCTTATATTGGGAGGCGCTGTTTTTATGTGACTTCCTGAATTTTGTTTTAATAATTTGAGATGGATGGTATAGCTTGAGATAGACTGTGTTTCACAAAAATAATTTAGGGGATGAAATAGATTATCAAAATTTGCGTCGCAGTAAAGAATATAGACCCCTCGGAGAAGATTATAGAGAGAGGGGCCTGCGCACTGGGGACCCGAGCGAAACGGCCAATTGTTATCACCTGTAAGGGGATGTGTGGGGTTTTGCCGGAAGGGGCCGGGGACACTGAGGAGTGTGCGGCCTGTATGCCCGCCTTACGAGCAGAGGGTGATCTCAGCTCCACCGAACCATTGGGAACAGAGGTGGGCCGGTTGTGATACTCTACGGAGGGTGAAAGAAAAAGCAGGCATAAAATCTAGACATATCAGAAACTGGGACGGAAAATCTACGGAAAACCAGCAGAGAAAACGACGGACCTTCACCCGAAAATCTGTGGAATTTGAGCCTGTCGGGTAGCGGAAAGAGTTGCTGTAATGTGCACAATCTTTGAGAAAGGAAAGACCTTATATGAAAAACAGGCCACATTGCTCTGCCTGACTTTTTCGGCCCCCATGCAGATCAATCTGGAGGTGACGCTGCTGGAACCCATCTGCCTGCCCCACCTCTGAGTGGCATGGCCGTCACCGCCAGCCTCAGCAGCCATGTGATGCTGAACCAGCATCTGCTGGAGGCGGTCATGGGGAAAAGTCCCTCTCTGCGGGTGGTGTTCTCGGCTTATAAGGACTTTACCTGCATTCTCCTGTGTCCATCGGAGAGCGGCGTGTACAAGTTCCCCAAAAGCGGGCGCATCAAGGACATCGCTTTCTCCCGCAGCCCAGTAGAGGCGGGTTCGCCCTGCCGGCCCGCTACACGGCGGCGCGGAATCCCGCACACAGCAGATAGGTGGGCGTGTTGGATACGCTAGTCCGGCCCGACGCCGGACCGGCGAAGTCCGGCAATCTGAGTGCCCGGAAAAAGAGAGACGGAAGGCGTGGGGACTGATGAGGAGCAGGGAGCGACACGAGAATTGGGTGTGCGTTTTTCACGTGTTCTTGGCATTCAGCCGGGAGGGCCTGCAGCGCAGCGGCGTCCGGCTGGTCCGGGAGGAATTTGCGAGAAACGTCGGTCCAGCCTGCTGGGAGGCGCCATGCACCTATCCTGCCTACGAGGTCTGCTGCAGCTGAACGTCCTACCGCGGGGTGGGGATCCAAGGGGTGATCCGGGAGATGTGCAGTCAGCGGACGGAGCCGCGTGGAGAGCGTCTCCCTGGGCCAACCCTAGTGTGAGCCCCAGCGGCCGGCGGAGTTCATAGCCCTGCCCTGAGGGGACCTCGCTAACGGCGTGGTCTTCTGGGACTATGTCACCCGACTGGAAGAGGAGACGCGGCGGCTAGTCCGGTGCTACTGCAGCAAGGAGATGAATGAGGAGTTCCCGGCCTGCACAGACAAGGATTGCAACGACCTGATCCGGCTGAATCAGGAGCTCCGGCGGGACATGGAGCGGTATCTGTCCATTTAGGGGACGCAGGTTTGAAACTTAATGGCTTCGTCTTTTGGCTCTGCGGAAACTGGCGAGGAACGGAGGACAGCTGCCGGGTCTGGTCGTTCCTGGACCGGGACACGGAGGTGTACGCAGTCCTGACAAAGTTGAAGGAAAACCTTTCTGCCTCCGCGACCAATGCGGCGGAGTCCCGCTGTGAACAGCTGTGCGAGGCGGAAAAAAGCCCTCCCCAGGCCAAGCCAATCGAGCACGATACCCGGTCCGTGAGCTGGACCTAGATTTTTGACCTGGTGTGGCTGGTCGGACTACTGGAAAAGCGTCTCCCAGGAAACCGTGTGCGCTTTGCTGGAGGTAGCCCCGTCGGAGTTTTCGGACTATCCCGGCCCGCTGATAGAACAGAGGCCC
>NZ_KI271701.1:29151-58637 GCF_000469445.2 Oscillibacter sp. KLE 1745
CCCCGCCGCTTTCAGCGGCGAGCCTCCTTTTTTAACAGAACACTACTTCAGACTTCCTCTACCACCCTAAAATAAGATCAGCTGCTGAGTAAGGGTGGGTTTCGCAAGGGTTAGACGTTCTGTTTCCCCCTAGAGATTGCAGCCGTTCAGACTTATTTCCCGCCGTGCTTAATTTGACAATTCTTTTGAGAGTGCGCTTCAAATATTCATGAGATTGTTGTCTGAAAAAAAGGTGACCACTTCTTTTCGAAAAAGGTTTACCGTAGGCGAGATGTACTGCGGAAAAACGGTAACTAGTCCGATGGTTCGGATAGGTGCGTTTTCGATTGGATAGACATTGATACAACTGTCTGGTGGATAGGTAATGGAGGCGGTAATCCGAAAGCCGAACCCCTGCCGGATATACTCGTAACAGGATTCATCATTGTCGATTCGAAAAACAGAATCAAAGGGGATCCCCGCTGCGGACAGGATGGAGTCGCTTTCTTTGTCAAAATTCCCAGTCCGCAAAATAATGGGCATGTCCCGGAGGTCTTCGGAAGTCATACTAACGCCGTTCCTAGGGGCATAGTCCTTGGGAGTAAAGCAGACCATAGGAGTCCTGTGAAGGGGAATAAAAGATGCTGCGTTGTAGTAGGAGTTGAACACGATGGCCAGATCGATCTCTCCACTCTCCATCCAATGTTTGATCTGCATGTCATTGGCCTGGCGGATGGAAACTTTGATGTTGGGATACTTTTGATGGAACTGCTGCAAAATGGAGGGGAGCCAGTCCCGGATCACATTGTTGTATGCGGCGATATGGACGGAACCCGTCACGGAGTTTTTCAGCCGTAGTGCCTCCTCCACCAAAGCGTTGCCGGATTTCAAATAATTCTGTATATAGGGGAGGAGCGCTTTACCGCTGCTGGTCAGCTCAAAGTGGTTGCGCTCGCGGATAAAAAGGGCGTATCCCACGCCGTCTTCAACCTTTTTTACCATGTGGCTTACAGCAGAAGGGGTCAAATTGAGGATATTTGCGGCCTGACTAATACTGTGGTGTTCTGCTACGGTGGCGATAACGTTCCATGAATAGAGTGACATGGCAACCTCCGTTGAATTTTACTTCAATAATACTACAAAAAAACGCCAAAGATTGTCAACGATAATTACGCAATTGCGACTAAAAAACTGTGAAAAAACTCAAAAAAACGTTGGATGGCAATAGACGTGACAAAGAAGTCTCATAAAAACAGCCACTATTAATTGAATTATTGTTCAATTTATGGTGGCTATTTTTGCTATTTACATCAATAAAGGGCAGCTCTATAATAAACAATAATCCGTTGGCGTACTTTATGGGAAAACAAATGTTTTCCTGTGAGAGGTGGTTCTTCGAAAACTCCAGGAACTGAAACGTGTGTACTGAGAAAGGAGACGAAACATGGAAGAGAAAAGCAGAGCTGTGAGAAGCGTGGAATCAGAGGAGACCTTCAACGACTATGAATTTTCCCCAGTGCCCGACGAGAAGAAAAACACCTGGAAGGCCCAGGTCTTTGTCTGGCTGGGCGTTGGCTTCTGCCTGACGGCATTCACTCTGGGCGGCCAGATTGCCCTGGGACTTGGCTTTTGGCCCACTGTCGCGGCAGTGCTTGTGGGCGGCATCATTTTGACAGTGGTGGGTGCCCTGGTGGGTGCCATCGGTGTCCGGAGCGGACTTTCCTCGACTGTTTCCTCTAGATTTACCTTCGGTACTTATGGTGCGATTATTTTCGGACTGATCAACGCCCTGTGCAACTTCGGCTGGTTCGGCTATCAGTGCACATTTTTCGGCAGCAGCATTACCAGCATGTTCAAGCTGGCGGCGGGTATCGAGGTAAATCTGACGGCGTGCATTGTCATCGGCGGCCTACTTATGATGATAACGGCCATTGTGGGTTATAAGGGCATCAAGGTTCTGTCCCAGTTCGGTGTACCGCTGTTGTTCCTGCTGGTGATCGGCGGTGTGATAAAGACGTTTACAGTAGTCCCTGCCGGCGAGATCGTTTCTGCACCCCCAGTTGAGCCGATCTCCTTCGCTACCGCCGTGTCTTTGATGGTGGGCAGCTTTATTGTAGGCGTGTCTATTGTGCAGGATTTCACCAGATACTCCAAGACTGTGAAGGACTCCTCCATCGGCATCGTTTTGGGCTTTACCATTGGTTATCCCGCAGTAGTGATCTGCGGTGCAATCTTTGCCTGCGCCTTCCAGTCCAATGATCTGACCAATACGCTGATCAATGTGCTGGGTTTTGGATACATTGCGGCCTTTATCATCGTGATAGCCACCTGGACCACCAATGATAATAACCTCTATCAGTCCGTTCTGGGCCTCACCAATGCCTGCCACGGCATCATCAAGCTGCCCCGCTGGGTCACCACAGCCATCTGCGGCGTGATTGCCACCATCTTGGGCGCCATCGGCATGATCGACTGGCTGGTTCCTTTCCTGAATATTCTCTGCGTAGTAGTGCCTCCGATTACCGGCGCAATGCTAGCAGATTTCTATATCCTGAAAAATGCGGACAATTACAGATTTGAACTGATGGATAAGATCCCCAACGTGCGGCCTGACACCAGCATTGGAGCCATTGTGGGCTGTCTGGTGGGCCTGTGCATGAACGAGCCCCCCGTAGGATTCGGCGTGCCATTTATGGTGCGGCTGTCTACGATCGTTCCCTCCGCCCTGGTGGCGATGGCCTGCTCCGTGGTGATGGTGCTTATCGCCAATCAGTTTACTGCCAAGAAGGCGGCCTGATAGAACCATGGTCAGGAAGAACATTGTCGTCATTCGTGTCGTCACGCTGGAGGACCAGACCCTGCTGCGGATGCACGGAGACCTGATCGAGGCGTATTATCCTGCGCTCCGAACGGATTCGTACTGTATCGGGGAGCAACCGCGGGGAGTCTGCGATCTGAAGACCAAAACCCTGGCAGTTCCAAAGATCATTGCGTTGGCAAAGAAGCATCAGGACGCAGACGCCATCGTGATCAGCTGCTGTGATGACCCGGCAGTAGAAGAACTGAGGGAGATGCTCTCTGTTCCGGTCATCGGCGCCGGAACGGCTGTGAGTGCGGTGGCCCGCAGCTTGGGCAAACGGGTGGGAATTATTGGAATTACAGAATATGTGCCTGAGCCCTATCGGAGAATTTTGGGAGATGATCTGATTGACCTTGGCAGACCTGAGGGCGTGACGTGCACACTGGATTTGATGATAGGCGCGGGCCGGGAGAGCGTGCTGCGCAAGGCGCGGGAGTTGAAAGCCCAGGGCGCGAACTGTATTGCTCTGGCATGTACGGGAATGAGCACGATTCGGATTGCCCGGGAGATTGAGAACAGCTGCGGCATTCCAGCGGTGGACCCAGTGATGGCAGAGGGACTCTTTGCCTATTATGCTTGCTTGCAAAGCGAACGATAAACGGAAGAAGGAACGCATATGTTAATTAAACAGATCATAGAAGTATTTGATCTGCTGGACAGCCCCCATGCCTGCGGGGAAGAGGTTAAAGCTTATTTACAGAGCAAGGGGGAGGACGATATCACAGTCAAGACTATCCGGGACGGAAAATACGCCACGGATTTTATCAAAATCGTCATCGCCGGAAAGAATGGAAGGCTTACCGGGGGAACTGCTCCCACTATGGGCATTGTGGGGCGGCTGGGTGCGATTGGCGCCAGACCGGAAGTGACTGGATACGTCTCTGACGGCGACGGCGCGTTGTGTGCTCTGGCCGCCGCGTCAAAGTTAATGGAAATGAAGCACAGGGGTGATGCGCTGGAGGGAGATGTAATCATCTGCACCCAAATCTGTCCCCATGCGCCGACGCAGCCTCATGAGCCGGTTCCGTTCATGGGCTCTCCCGTAGACATGGCCACCATGAACCGGGAGGAAGTGAACGACAAAATGGAAGCGGTTTTGTCCATCGACACTACAAAGGGCAACAGCGTCATCAATGTCAACGGTTTTGCAGTGTCTCAGACCGTCAAGGAAGGCTATATCCTGCGGTACAGCAGCGATATTCTGGATATCATGCAGCGCACCACCGGAAAGCCCCCCCACACTTTTGGCGTTTCCATGCAGGATATCACCCCTTACGGCAACGGACTTTTCCATCTCAACAGCATTTTGCAGCCCGCCACAGCGACTGCCGCCCCAGTGATCGGCGTGGCAGTCACCACCGAGCAGCCTGTGGCCGGATGTGCCACGGGAGCGTCTCACTTTGTAGATGTGGAGGAGACCGCACGTTTTGCGGTGGAAGTGGCCAAGGCATACGGTGCCGGTAAGTGCAGCTTTTACGATGAGCGGGAATTCCAAGCCCTGGTAACCCGATACGGAAGCATGTGCGGCCTTCAGACTATGGGGGCGGATGAACAGTGAAAAAGATCGGTGCGATTACCATCGGTCAGGCCCCCAGAACCGATGTGATGGAGGATCTTGACGATATCCTACGGGGAGATGTTGAACTGATACAGGCCGGTGCACTGGATTTATTGACACTGGAGGAAGTGGAAACGCTGCGGCCCGATGGTACGGGAAACACCTTGGTCAGCAGAATGCGAGATGGTACAGGCGTCATGCTGCAAGAGCAGAAAATTCTTCCGCTGCTACAACAGCGGATCCATGATCTGGAGGAGCAGGGTGTCAGCGCGATCCTGATTATGTGCACGGGAGAGTTTCCGGAGACCTTTGTGTCGAGGGTGCCCTTGATCTATCCCAGCAAGGTTATTTGCAACGTCGTGGCAGCTCTGGGCAACCTCTCACGCATTGGAATCATCACGCCAGAAGAGGCTCAGATGGAGGACATTCAAAAAAAGTGGAGGCCCATTGTGGAGACAGTGATCCCCGTTCAGTGGAATCCCTATCTCGAAAGCGAGTCTGAAAGTGCGGTTTCTCGGCTGAGAGATGAGCAGGTGGATCTGGCGGTGATGGATTGCTTCGGATACAGCAGGAAGATGCGTGATTTTGCTGCGCAGTCCCTCGGCAAGCCGGTGATTCTCTCCCGCACGATGGCGGCTCGTGTCCTGTTGGAGATTGTATAAACATTTTTCTGTGGGCCCGAAGCCTCCCGGTTATCAGCCGGGAGGCTTCGGGCAGCCGATCAATATGGCTTAAAGGAGGATTGAGAAAATGGAACGAGATTACAGCGGCGAACTGCTGCGCTTTATTCAGGAGCACCCCAGCGTCTACCATGTGATCGAAGGCCAGCGGCGGATCTTGCTGGAGGCGGGATACGAACAGTTGCTGGAGAGTCAGCACTGGACGCTCCGGGAGGGAGGAAAGTATTTCCTCACCAGAAACCACTCGGCGCTCATCGCATTTCAGGTCCCCAAAAAGCGTTTCCGCGGTTTTATGTTGATGGCCAGCCACAGCGATTCCCCCGCTCTGAAGGTCAAGGAGAACCCCGAGATCACGGTAGGGGGACTGTATAAGAAGCTGAATGTAGAGTTGTATGGCGGTGCGCTTCTGGCGCCTTGGCTGGATCGCCCGCTGTCTGTGGCAGGGCGCCTTCTGGTGAGGACATCTGAGGGAGTGCGGATGCAGTTGGTCAATGTGGACAGGGACCTGTTTTTGATCCCGAGCCTGGCCATCCATATGAACAGGAGCGTCAATGACGGCTATGCGTATAAGGTGCAGCGGGATCTGCTCCCATTGTATGGAGCGGCAGAGGCCCCGGATCTAACGGCTCTTGTCGCCGAAACAGCTGGGATTTCCCCGGAGTCTGTGATTGGACATGACCTGTTCGTATACAACCGGCAAGCCCCCAGCATCTGGGGGGCGGACCGGGAGTTTATGTCCAGCCCGAGACTGGACGATCTGCAGTGTGCCTTCTCCTCCCTGTGCGGCTTTCTGGAGAGCGCCCCGGAGGAAAGCCTTCCGGTCCATGTGGTGTTTGACAACGAGGAGATCGGCTCGTCCACCAGGCAGGGAGCTGCTTCCCCCTTCCTGGAAGACACCCTCCGGCGGATTACGGAGGCGCTTGGCCTGACCTTTGGAGAATATCTGGAAAAGCTACCCCAGAGTTTCCTGCTTTCGGCCGACAACGCCCACGGGATGCATCCCAATTATGCAGACAAGTGCGATCCGGTCAACCGACCCAGACTAGGCGGCGGCGTAGTGGTAAAATATAGCGGAAATCAGAAGTATGCCACGGACGCGGTCTCTGCGGCAATCGTCCGTGTCTTGGCGAAAAAGGCAGGGGTGAAGCTCCAGGTGTTTACCAACCACTCGGATATTCCCGGCGGGACCACTTTGGGGAACATCTCTGTTCAGCATGTCCCTGTCAAGACAGCAGATGTGGGAATTGCGCAGCTGGCTATGCACTCGCCCTATGAGACCTGCGGCACTGGTGATACAGCGGAGCTGATTGGATTGGCCCGAAAACTGTTTTCGTCTTCTCTGGCAGAAAACGGTGATGGGGATTATACAATCGTGTGAAAAACCTGTCTCCCGACTGGGCGGAGGTATGTTCTGAACGCTGCGGCGGGACCGGGGAGGGCTCTGCGCCCTTGGAAAATGGAAAGAAAGGTGAATGCTATGAGTAGAAACGCGACAATCGCACTGGTGCAGATGGACTGCGTCATGCTGGACAAGGAGGCAAACCTGCAGAAGGCAAAGGCCTTTATTGAGCAGGCTGCCCAGCAACATGCCGACCTGATCTGCTTTCCGGAGATGTTCTCAACCGGTTACAGTCCTGCTTTGATCGGGCCCAAATACATCGATATGGCGGAGGAGCCGGATGGCCCCACCTTCTGCTTTCTGGCGGAACTTGCGAAAAAATACAGCATGTATATTGTTGCCCCTATTGTACTCAAGAGCGAGATCCCGGGATTGCTCTACAATGGCCTGATTGTGATTTCCAGAAATGGTCAGCTTATGGGGACCTATAACAAGACCCACCTGTGGGCGGGAGAGCGCTTTTGGTTCAGGGCTGGTGACCGGTACCCTGTGTTCCACATGGATTTCGGCACGGTGGGTCTCATGATCTGTTATGACGGCGGGTTTCCAGAGGTCTCCCGGATCCTGGCACTGTCCGGGGCGGAGCTGATTCTCTGCCCCAGTGCGTTCCCTATCCGTGATAAGGATATGTGGGACACCTATTTCGGCTCCCGCTCCCTAGAAAATTGCTGCTTTGTGGCAGGAATCAACCGCGTTGGAACTGAGGATGACTGTTATATGTTTGGCAATAACAAGATTTATAACTATCGTGGACATCTTCTGGCAGAAGCGCCTGTGGATGAAGAGTTTTTGTTGGTACAAACCGTGGATCTGGACGATGTGGCCTATCACCGGGCAACGGATGTTCCCTATCTGCAGGATCGCCGGGTAGAAACCTATCAAAAGCTCACGGAGATGTATTGATCGGCTTAAAATTACAGCTGGGTAAAAATGACCCGGATCGCGTCCTCCGGCAGAGGCCTCTTCCTCTGGGTGGACCTGCCTGAGGGCATGGATACCATAGGATATTTGATTTTATTTTTACAGAAAAAATATTATGTTAAGAAGCATGCAGGCTGTGGAGTGGGTTTATCACTCCACAGCCTGCATAAGCATATAAGCATTACCTATGCGCTATACGTACTGTTTTCAATGGAGAGACGGAGGGGGGCGGCGCGCTTCCCCGGCTTCATCCAGCTAAAAATAATTTGATTCAAAAATAATATTATGTCTTATTTTTTGCTTGTTTTCTGCGAAGTCATGAAGTATGATAGGGGTGTAAGAGACCGGCGTCCTCCAAAACGGTATATACCGTTTTATTTCCGCTTTGCGGAAATAAGGAGCTTTGTTTTCCGGCGAAAATAACAGAAGAAGGAGCGAGAAAGATGAAAACAGGTAAGAAACTGCTGGCTCTGCTGTTGGCGGTCGTCATGACGATGAGTCTGCTGACCGTGGGGGCGTTTGCGGAGGAGACCCCTTCGTCCGAGACGCCTTTGGAGCAGCAGGATTCCGGCAGCGGGAACATCCCGGACGATCCGGCAGAGGGACCTGCGGATGACCTGACAGGCAATTCTGAGGATGGGGCCGCAGGCGAGTCCGACGCAGCCCTGACGGCGGCAGACACTTCGTATGTGGCAGAGGTCGACGGTCAGCAGTATGAAACACTGCAGGCTGCTGTTGACGCTGTGCAGGGCAGCGGCACGATTGAATTGACGAGCAGTATTGCATTGTCAGATCAGGTGACCATTGACAGCGGAAAGACGATCATTTTAGACATGAATGGTGAGACGTTGTCTATTGGCTTTTCGGACAGCAGTAAAAATTTGATCGTAAACAATGGCACACTTACAATTACAGGCGACGGTACCTTTGATGCAACTGAGGCGACAAGCTACAAGGGCTTCATCAATAACTATGGCACGTTGACTGTGGAAAACGGAACATTTCAGATAGCTGATAAAGCCATGACCGTTCATCTGAGAAATCAGGATGGCGGTAAGGCTGTGATTAATGGCGGAACTTTTAGCGGTGGGGCAACGATTGTTCGCAGCTTTGAAGGCTCCAATACGACAATTACCGGCGGAAGCTTTACAAATAGTGTTTATCCCGCTGTTGATGTAAACGGAGAAACGCTGATTACCGGCGGAATTTTTACGAATACGTCTTGCAGCAGGTGCGATAGCCAAAATTGGGGATATACGGTCCGCAGCGGCGTGGACAACGATCCTGATGCCAAGCTGACGATTACGCCGTCGTCTGAGGGAAGCGTTGTTGTGACCGGCACGCAGGGAGCCCTTAGTGCGACCGCTGGGACAATGGAAGTCAATGGCGGCAGCTATAAGACGGTAGATTGCGCCCAGAAGCATGGCGCTGTATTCTATGCGCTTTATGTGGCCGGAGAAGCCGGTGCCGTACAGGTTGTTGTAAATGACGGTACATTTGTGACGGAGGGGAAGCAGACTGCCGTTCTGGTTGGAAACAGCAACGACGGGGGCCTGAAAGAACAGGCGGTTCTCCAAATCAGAGGCGGTCAATTCAGCGCACCTGAAGGAATTCCGGCCTACAAGGTAGATGTAGCCTTGGGCGGATTGAACATCACTGGCGGCACATTCTCCAGCAAAGTCGATGAACAGTATCTGGCCGAGGGCTATGTGCAGAACGCCAACGGCGAGGTCGGCTCCCGGGAAGAGATGATGGTTGCCGAGGTCACAACCGCAGAGGGGGTGGAACAGTATACCTCCCTGGCAGAGGCTGTGGAAGCGGCTGCGGACAAGTCTGTCATTACGCTGCTCAAAGATACAGAGGGCGACGGAATTGTGATCGATACATCCAAAAAGAACCTGACGATCGACTTCAATACCCACTCCTATACGGTCAGCGGAAGCACGGTGGGGTCTTCCGGTACAGAAACCAACGCGTTTCAGTTCTTGACGGGTGGTTCCCTGACGCTGAAAAACGGGTCTATCATCTTTGCCAATCAGAAGACCCTGCTGATCGGCCTGCAGAACTATTGCAACCTGACGCTTGAGAATATGGTGATTGATGCCAGTCAGGCAAGCGCACCCTGTCAGTATGCGATTTCCAACAACTGCGGTACTGTTCAGTTTATCGGAAATACGAGTATAAAGGCATATAAAAACCAAACGGCTTTTGATTCCTGCAAGTTTGGCAGTTACGAGATTCCCACGGTGAAGATCCATACCACAGGCACCATTACCGGCGATATTGAATTGAGCGGCGGCAAGCTGGAGATTTCTGCCGGCAAGTTTGAGGGAAATATTCGTACGGTCAGCGGTTACACAAAGGGTGATGCAATCATCACCGGCGGCACGTTCTCCAGCGATGTGAGCGAGTATCTGGCCGAGGGTCTTGGACAGGATGCCAACGGTACTGTGGGCAAGGTCGAAGAGGGATTTGCTGCCGTCAGAATCGGCGATACCTATTATCAGACGCTGGCCAAGGCCATCGCCGAAGCAAAAGAAAATGATACCATCACGCTGCTGAGAGAGGTGGATCTTGGCAGCGACAAAGTTACGATCAACAAAGCGGTCACTCTGGATCTGAATGGCTGCACGCTTACAAGTTCTAACGCGACCAATACGCTGTGGCTGGAAGCCAGCCGTGTGACCGTTCAGGACAGTAAGGGGAACGGCAAGATCCAGAATACTGGCTCCGGCAGCAACAATATTGCAGTTGTTGTCAATGGTCAGGGCACTGAGGCGTATTTCAAAAGCGGTACGGTTTCCGGTAACTATGCCGTCTTTATTCAGAACGGAGCAAAGGCCGTAATTGACGGCGGCAAATACACAGGCACCTATGGTATCAACACAGTTGGTACAGGTAATGAGGCAAACAAAACCGCTGTGGAGATCAACGGCGGGGAGATACAGGCGGTCGCATTTGCGGTTGCCGGAAATGGCTCTGCCGACTATACGGAGACAGTGATTACCGGCGGCAGACTGGAATCCACTGAGGGAAATGTCATCTATCATCCCCAGGTAGGCGACCTGACGATCAAGGGTGATGCAGAACTGATCGGCCCGAACGGCGTGCAGTATTGCGGCGCCGGTACGCTGACCATTGCTGAAAATGCTGTGATTACCGCAACGCTGCCCTTTACGGAATTTCCCACCAAGCCCGCTTCCCAGGGGGATGGCAGCACCGATGATGGCGCGGCCCTGTCTGTTGTTTCCCGCGGCGGCGGTTACCAGGGCGAGGGGCAGACCATGACCGTGAATATCACCGGCGGTACGCTGACCAGCCGCAACAATGCGGCGATTGCCGTATACCGTTTGGAACGTGTAAACGGCCAGTGGACAACAAATGAGAATACCAAGATTGTCAGCTACCTTGCGGCGCTGACAGTCAGCGGAGGCAACTTCTCTGCCGGCAGCAAAAAGGACGCTTTTGAGATTGATACCCAGGCTGCCGACGAAATCAGTGTTACCGGCGGCTACTTCACCTCTGATCCCAGCGATTACGTACCGGAAAATGCGGAACCCAAGCTCTTTGTGGTCGCTTCCGACAAGACGGGCTACGCCTACATGGTGACCACCACGAAGCCTACGGAGGTCGATCCCATTGTCACGGAGAAGACGGAGACTGAAGTAAGCGAGAGTATCGAGCCGGAAGACCAGAAAAAGATCGAAGCGGTCATCGACAATGCGCAGGTCAGCGGCGTTTCTGACGCGGTGACGGAGTCCGCGCAGAATGCCATTATCAATCAGGTGGAGGGAGAACTGAAGCCCGAGGATAAAGTGGTGGTGGAGATCACCGTGAGTCTGACCGCCGATAAAGCGGATTTGACCACAGAGGACAAGATGTATGTCTCCTATAAGGCAGAGCCTGTGGCGAAGGTCATAGTCAACGGCGAAGACAAAGCGGAGAATATTGCCGTTCCCAACGACTATCTGGACGGCCAGACTCTCATTGAGGTCCGCCTGCCGATTCCGGCGGACTTGGAGCCCCAGGAGATCATGCACATTGCGGATGACGGCACCCGTGAGCGATATCTGAATGGTTCCGGCTTCACTGTGGAGGATGGCTGCGCGGTGCTGCATGTTAAGCATTTCAGCACCTTTGTGCTCAACGGCCAGCTGACAGTTGCCGCCAAGATCGGTGAGAGCGAGTACGGCACGCTGCAGGAGGCTGTGAACGCCGCGAAGTCCGGCGATACCATCGTTTTGACGCAGGATTGTGACGAGAAGATCTCTGTCTCCGGTAAGAGCGTGACCATTGACCTCGATGGACACACTTATGATAAGGACAAGATCACGCTGGGCAGCCGCTGCAGCATGAGCGTGAGCGATGATAAGATCACGATTACTTATTCCGCTCCCTCCGGCGGCGGATCCTCTTCCTCCAGCAGCGGTGATTACACCGTCAGCGTGGAGAACAGCAAGCACGGCACCGTCACCGTCAGTCCCAAGCGGGCGGACAAGGGCGATACCGTGACCATCACCGTCAAGCCCGACAATGGCTATGAGCTGGACGAGTTGACTGTCACCGACAAGGACGGCGACACTGTGAAGCTCCAGAGCAAGGGCGGCAACAAGTACACGTTTACCATGCCCGGCAGCAAGGTCACTGTGGAGGCCACGTTCACTCTGGAGAAAGAGGAGAACCTGCCCTTTGCCGACGTGACGGAGGACTATTGGGCCGTGGAGGAGATCACCTGGGCCTATGAAAACGGCTATATGAACGGTGTCAGCGCCGAGCGGTTCGCCCCCGGCAGCACGGTGACCCGCCAGCAGCTGTGGATGGTTTTGGCCCGTCTGACGGAGTTCAATCCCTCCAACATGACCGAGGCGCAGCACTGGGCCGTGGAGAGCAAGATTTCCGACGGCAGCAACCCCGGCGGCGCCCTGACCCGCCAGCAGATGGTGACCATCCTGTACCGCTGGGCGCAGCAGATGGGCTATGACGTGTCCGGGCGGGCCGATCTGTCCGCGTTCCCGGACAACGCCTCCGTGGCCGCTTACGCCACGGAACCCATGACCTGGGCTATCGCAGAGGGGATCATCTCCGGCACCACTGAGGGCCTGCTGAACCCTGCCGGCACGGCCACTCGCGCCCAGTTTGCGGTGATTTTGTACCGGTTCTTTGAAAATGTGATGTAAGTACCATGCTTTGCTTCAGGGCGGTCCTTCGGGGCCGCCCTGTTTTTCTGTCCGATGGCGGGATGCAAAGCCATCAAGATACGAGATGAATGGATATATCTCCTGCATGTGCCGCAATGTCTATGAAACTCCCTGGGACGCACTGTGCGTCCCGGGGAGTTTCGGGCATAGAGGGGCGTCCCATGAAGTCGCTGGCCGTACGGCAGGACACGGCAGCGAGGGGCCAGACAAGGAGCAAAGAGGGATCCATTCAACCGTTAGGCCGGCGGCGGTTCCTGAAATAGAGCCGGAGGGCGGCAGGCAGACGCGATCCGCTTCTCTGCATGTCAGCTTTGACGGCCCAAGGCAGGAGGCTGGACCTCGTCCGGAACTGCCACTGACATGCAGATGGAGGGGATGTGTTCCTTCCCGAGGGGGGACCTGCTCCTTGACGGAAGAGAATCCTTCCAGCACAGCTTTAACTTCGATTTTACAAACAGGGGGTGGAGCGACCCCCGCCTCTCCCTTTATACTGGTATCAACCGACGGGCCGGCCTTGTTGGAGAAAAATATTTCGCCTCTTCTACAAGCGGCCGATTCCCGCTGAGGGGGGTTCTTTTCATGAGAACAGGCACCGCCTTGTAAGTTTGCTACGGGATAGGAGAGATCAGATCATGCGGCAGGATATTCGGGTTTTGGACCGGGTGCGCGGCGCCTACGCCTCCCTGCGGCCATCGGAGCAGCGGGTGGCGGACTATGTGCTGAAGGACCCGGAGACCTGTACCCGGTGCACCATTTCGGAGCTGGCAGACCAAGTGCAGGTGAGCCAGCCCACAGTGATCCGCTTCGTGCAGGCCCTTGGATTTGACGGCTACCGCAACTTCAAATACTGCCTCATCCGGGACCGCAGCGGCGGCGCGGCCCGGGAGGCCTGCTTCGACCACTTGGGAGGCTTCGACTTGAAGCCCTGGGACCAGCTGGAGGACCTCCCCCTGAAAGAGGTTCGGGTGTCCGGCGGCCTGCTGGAGGAGGCACTGAAGTCCCTGTCCGTCCAGGAGCTGGACCGGGCCGGGCGGATGCTTGCCACTGCCCGGACCATCGACATCTACGGGGTGGAGAACTCCTGCACGCCGGCCAGTGATCTCCTGACCAAGCTGACCTATCTGGGGCTCTGCTGCCGGATGCACACCGACGCCTATCTCCAGCAGATCGCCGCCGCCCATCTGGGGGTGGCAGACGTGGCGGTAGCCTTTTCCCACTCCGGCTGCTCCATGGATACGGTGAAGGCGCTGAGACTGGCCAGAAGGGCGGGGGCAAACACCATCGCCGTCACCAGTCGGAAGAATCCTCTCTTGGCCAAGTACGCCGACGTGTGCCTGTATACCGGGGGAGAGGACACTGTGATCTACGGCACAGCCATCTTCTCCCGCATCCCCGATCTGGCGGTGGTGGATCTGCTGTACATGGGGATCATTCAGAGCGACTATGAGCGGTTCTCCCGCAGTCTGGACAAAAGCGGAGCGGTCATTGCCGACCGAGGCTATCCGGAGGCGTGAGATTCCCCGGCGGGGGCTTTCTTTGTAATTTTTCTACAAGGAAGGCCCCCTGTTTTTGATGCCTTTTTACATTTCTCTAACGGAAAATTAAACCTTTCACGCTTGTTTTGCGGAGCTGGAATTTGCTAGGATTACACCGTCGCCGGACGTGCGGCGGCGCCCACAAGAACTTTTGAAACCGAGAAAGGAGCGGTTTTCATGCTGGAACTGGAGCATATCCAGAAGGCATTTGACGGCGTGCCTGTACTCAAGGACCTCTCTCTCCAGGTGGAGGACGGAGAGATCGTCTCCATCCTGGGGCCCTCTGGCTGCGGCAAGACCACCCTGCTCAATATCATCTTGGGCATCGTGGATGCCGACCAGGGAGAGATCCGATACAGCGGGGAGGATCTGACCCGCACCCCCATGGAGAAGCGGGGCTTCAACATCGTCTTTCAGGACTACGCCCTCTTTCCCAATTTAAACGTACAGCAGAACATCACCTACGGCCTGCGGAACAAGCCCGGCATCTCCTCTCGGGAGGAGGTGGATGAGCTCATCGACCTGCTGGGCCTGCGGGAGCACCTGGGCAAGCGCATCGACCAGCTCTCCGGCGGCCAGAAGCAGCGGGTGGCCCTGGCCCGCACCCTGGTGATGAAACCCCGGATTCTCCTGCTGGACGAGCCCCTGTCCGCCCTGGACGGAGTCATCAAGGAATCCATCAAGGACCGGATCAAGACCATCGCCCGGGAGTACCACCTGACCACCATCATCGTCACCCATGACCCGGAGGAGGCCCTCACCCTGTCCGACCGGGTGCTCATCATCGATCAGGGGTCCATCTCCCAGTACGCCAAGCCGGACGAGATCGTCCACCAGCCCAGGAACGACTTCGTGCGCAAGTTCATCCTCCGCCAGCTGGAGATCAAGCGCGGCAACATCTACGCCCTGTTCGGCGACCGCCCGCAGCTGGCCGGCGAGGCTGTTTGAGGAAAGGCGCCATGAGACGGAAAAATTGGGAGCTGAAGGGGATTTTCTGGATCATCACCCTTCTGTTCGTGGGCTTCCTGGCCGCCCCCATCCTCCTGCTGCTGGGCAAGTCCCTGGTGGGGGAGGGCGGATTTACCTGGGAGTTCTATGCCTCGGTGGTGACCCGGGAGGGATTTCTCACGGCCCTTGGCAACAGCTTTGCGGTGGCGGCCGCATCGGCCGTGACGGCCACGGTCATCGCCTTCCTGATGGCCTATGCGGTCCACTACACCGGATTGCCCAGGTGGGCCAAGCGGCTCATCACCGCCATCGCGACCCTGCCCATGTTCCTGCCCACCATCACCTATGGCTTTGCCATCATCTACTCCTTCGGCAAACAGGGGCTGCTCACCCGCCTGCTGGGACGGCAGTTCTTTGACATCTACGGCTTCGGCGGGCTGCTGGTGGGCTATGTGATCTATACCATTCCGGTGGCCTTCCTGCTGATCCACAACACCATGGGTTTTGTGGACAAAAAGACCATCATTGTCTCCAAGGCCATGGGGGACCGGGACCTGGCCACCTTCTGGATCGCCATTCTTCGCCCCCTGCTGGGAACTCTGGCGGGCGCCTTCATTCAGGCCTTCTTCCTGTGCTTCACCGACTTCGGCATCCCCGCCTCGGTGGGCGGCGGCTATGAGGTCATCGCCACCCTCCTCTACAACCAGATGCTGGGCGGCATCCCCGACTTCAACCGGGGGGCGGTCATCGCCATGATCCTGCTCATCCCCTCCATCGGCAGCATCTGCATCCTGCAGCTGCTGGAGCGGTTCAATATCCGCTATACCCGCATCTCCCAGGCGGACCTGCGGAAGAACCCCCTGCGGGATACGGGGTGGGGCGTCTCCAGCACGGCGATCTCAGTGGCCATCCTGTCTATCTTCGCGGTGATCTTTGTGGTCCCCCTGGTGGAGGAGTGGCCCTATCAGACCAGCTTCTCCCTGGAGCACTTCGCCGCCGTATTCACCGACAGCGAGCTGATTACCGTCTACTGGCACTCTCTGGTGATGGCCCTGCTCACTGCCTTCCTGGGCACTCTGGCGGCCTACGGCGCCGCCCTCATCACCGCCCGGAGCACCTTGCCCCCGCGGTACAAGCGGGTCATCGAGAGCATTGCCCTGGTGACCAACGCCATCCCCGGCATGGTGCTGGGTGTGGCCTATCTGTTTCTCTTCTCCGGCAGCGGCCTGCAGAATACCCTGCTGCTGATGATCCTGTGCAACATCGTCCACTACTTCTCCACCCCCTATCTGATGATGAAGAACTCCCTGTCCAAGATGAACGCCGGCTGGGAAACCACAGCCATGCTCATGGGGGACAGCTGGCTCCAGACCATCCTCCGGGTGGTCACCCCCAACGCTCTGTCCAGTCTCATCGAGGTGTTCAGCTACTACTTCATCAATTCCATGGTCACCATCAGCGCCCTCATTTTCATCGCCGGGGCCCGGACCATGGTTCTCACCACCATGATCAAGCAGCTGCAGTACGTGAACCGCTTCAACGAGGTGTTCGTCCTCTCCCTGCTGATCCTGGCCACTAACCTGATCGCCAAGGGGCTCTTCTCCTGCCTGGCCAGCTATAAGGCATCCCATCCGGTGAAAGAGCGCCGTTCCATCCAACTCTTTGGAAACAGAAAGGAAGCAGTCCAATGAATTTCAAAAAATACCTCGCCCTGGGAACCGCCCTGACCCTGACCCTTCTCGCCGGCTGCGGCAGCTCCGGCTCCGGCGATGACCAGATCGTCATCTACTCCAACGCCGATGAGGAGGCCATCACTGCCATGGAGAACGCTCTGGACGCAGGCGGTTATGAGGGCAAGTATATCGTGCAGACCTACGGCACCTCCGAGCTGGGGGGCAAGCTGCTGGCCGAGGGCACCAACCTAGAGGCGGATCTCGTGACCATGAGCACCTTCTATCTCCAGAGCGCCCAGGAGCAGAACAACATGTTCCTGCCCCTGGACTTTGAGGTGAACACCCTGGAGGAGGTGCCTGACTACACCGCCCCCATCACCTCCCAGGAGGGGGCCATCATCCTGAACACTGAGCTGATGGCCTCAGAGAACCTGCCCACTCCCACCTGCCTGAAGGACCTGGCTGACCCGGTGTACGCCGGACAGGTGGCCGTCACTGACATCCAGTCCTCCTCCACCGCATGGCTGCTGATCCAGGCCCTGGTGGACGTCTACGGCGAGGACGGGGCCGAGGAGACGCTGGCCGCCATCTATGACAACTGCGGCGCCCACATCGAGACCTCCGGCTCCGGCCCCCTGAAGCTGTGCCGGGCCGGCGAGGTGGCCATCGGCTTCGGTCTGCGCCACCAGGCAGTGGCCGACAAGGCTGACGGCCTGCCCATCGACTACGTGGACCCCACGGAGGGCAACTTCTCCCTTACCGAGTCCGTGGCCGTCCTGGACAAGGGGGAGGACACCAACCCCCTGGCCATGGAGATGGCGCGGTGCATCATAGAAAACGGCCGCGCCGAGCTGATCCAAACCTACCCGAATCCCCTCTATGAGGGCGAGACCGCCGACCCCGCCAACCAGTCCGACTACCCCAGCATCTTTGACGAGCCCCTGACCTTCGAGCTGTTCACCGCCCACCAGGAGCTCTCCGAACGGGCCAAGGGCTGAACTGGCTTGTCTGTGAGAAAAGGAGGAACCGACCATGAATACCTATAAACTACTGACCCCCGGGCCCCTGACCACCACCGACACGGTGAAGGAGGAGATGCTGGTGGACCGGTGCACCTGGGATGACGACTACAAGGCCGTCACCCAGAAGATCCGCCGCCAGCTGCTCCAGCTGGGGCACGTGTCGGAGGATGACTACACGGCCGTCTTGATGCAGGGCAGCGGCACCTTCGGAGTGGAGAGCGTCCTCTCCAGCGTGGTGGGGGACGAGGACAAGGTCCTCATCTGCTCCAACGGGGCCTACGGGGTGCGCATGACCCGGATCTGTGACCGGAACCGCATTCCCTATGTCCACTACGCCGAGAGTTATGACCACATCCCCGACCCCGCCCGCGTCGCCCGTCTGCTGGCTCAGGACCCGGCCATTACCCACGTGGCCATGGTCCACAGTGAGACCACCAGCGGCATCCTCAACGACATCCAGTCCGTGGGCAAGGTGGTCCGGGACGCCGGGCGGACCTTCATCGTGGACGCCATGTCCTCCTTCGGCGGGGTGGATATCCCCGTCTCCGACTGGGGCATCGACTTTCTGGTGTCCAGCGCCAACAAGTGCATCCAGGGAGTACCCGGCTTCTCCTTCATCCTGTGCCGCCGGGACAAGCTGCTCTCCAGCGAGGGCAAGGCCCGCTCTCTGTCCCTGGACCTGCTGGACCAGTGGAAGGGGATGGAGAAGGACGGCAAGTGGCGCTTCACCTCCCCCACCCATGTGGTGCTGGCCTTCTCCAAGGCACTGGACGAGCTGGAGGCGGAGGGGGGCATCCCCGCCCGGCACCGCCGCTATGCCGAGAACAACCGCCTGCTCATTGAGAAGATGCGCGCCATGGGATTTGCCCCATACATCGACGGGAGCCGACAGGGCCCCATCATCACCACCTTCTTCTATCCCGCCGGGGTACCCTTCCAGTTCTCCGAGTTTTACACCTACATCAAGGAGCGGGGCTACGTCCTCTACCCGGGCAAGCTCACCGATGCAGATACCTTCCGGGTGGGCAACATCGGAGAGATCTACCCGGAGGATATTGAGAAACTTGCTTCCATCATCGCCGGCTTCCTGGCTGCCCATAAGGAGGAGATCGCATGATCCAGGCCGTCATCTTTGACTGGGCGGGCACCACTGTGGACTACGGCTGCTTCGCCCCCGTCCAGGCCTTTCAGGAGGCCTTCGCCCACCACGGCGTGCCGGTCACCCTGGAGGAGACCCGTAAGCCCATGGGTATGCTGAAGCGGGACCACATCCGCACCATGCTCCGGATGGAGCGCATCGCCCGGGCCTGGGAGGAGACCCACGGCCGCCCCGCGGGGGAGGAGGACGTGGAGGCTGTGTACGCCCTGTTTGAGCCCAAGCTCTTCTCCATCCTGGACCGGTTTTCCACACCCAAGCCGTTTGCGGTGGAAACAGCGGCCGCCCTGCGGGAGATGGGGCTGAAGATCGGCTCCACCACCGGCTATACCGACTCCATGATGCACATTGTCGCACCCACGGCCGCCCGACTGGGCTACGCCCCTGACTTCTGGATCAGCCCCGACGGGGTGGGCGGCAGGGGCCGTCCCGATCCCTACATGATCTTTGAAAACCTGAAGGCGCTGGAGGTCCCCAGTGTGAAGAACGCCGTGAAGGTGGGGGACACTGTCTCCGACATCCGGGAGGGGGTCAACGCCGGCGTGTGGTCAGTGGGGGTCATCGAGGGCAGCTCCGTCCTGGGTCTGAGCCAGACAGAGTACGAGGCCCTCACTCCGGAGGTGCGCAGGGATGTCTGCCGCCGGGCAGAGGAGACCTTCCGCACCGCTGGAGCCCACTTTGTGCTGAACGATTTGTCCCAGCTGCCGGAGCTCATTCGGATGATCGGGTAATCACAACCCAAGTACATCTCAACTGATGCTGCCCCCAGGCCATGCAGATGGAGAAACCGACAGCAGCCCATAACCCGCAGGCCGTTGGTTCAAATCCGGCCTCAGCAGCCACAAAGCCGTCTGATTTTTTAAGAAATCAGACGGCTTTTCCGTGCATAAAGAGAACTGCCGGAACAGCCGGAGGTTCCCCAAAGCCTAAGCTCTGAAAAAGCATCCTCCTTTGCTGGAATGGAAGAGATCTGCCAACCACCGGAACGAACAAAAGGAGGAATCAAGTCCGAATGAAACCTGAATGGGCGTCATCAATGAATGGATTTGGCAGTTAAGTGAGACAAAGGCAAGGGACCTTCTGGAAATCAGCTATGTGGGCCGTAGACGTGTCTCCTACCATTTCCGGTTCTCAATTCGAGCCGATTGACTGGACTGAAAAGCGATCAGAAGCAGCCGTTGCAGGCACTGGGCCGGACTGTGCTGCCCACGATTCTCATACCATTAAGATTTTGCCGGCAGATCAGGAGAACAAACTCTCTATGTGAGAGGTGTGCCGGCTCCCGAAGTAAGACTTAGCGGCCTTCGGCTCCAGGTTTGTGGCTTTGCTTGGCCGGAACGGCGGGATCCTCCGCCGGACTGATTGCGCCCGAAGACCCCAACATTTCATTTCCGGGAATTGAATATTTCGCCTCACAAAGCCATCGCCCCGATAGCTCTCTCCCCACGAACCGGGACGATGGAGGGGCCTGTCCGTGCGGCGGTTTGCATATACGCCGACAGCCGGAAAATCCGCAAAAATGATTCAGCACCTTTTCTTTTCGACAAAATACGATATAATAAAGAAAAACGCCCGTTCCACAGCCGGGACGCTGCCTCTCCGATTGCATGGAATGGATTCGGTGGGATTTGCCGGCGGGAGCTGTTTGAAATTCAGAACACTGCGTATGGGGAGGAGACTCATGATTTCGCTGTTTCTTGTTGAGGATGAGCGGATTGCCCGGGAGAGTATCCGAGACAATGTTCCTTGGCAGGAACACGATATCCTGTTCCTGGGGGATGCGCCGGATGGAGAAGTCGCTCTGCCGCAGCTCCTGGAAAAACGGCCGGATATTCTGCTGACGGACATCAAGATGCCGTTTATGGACGGCCTGGAGCTGGCCCGGATCGTGCGGAAGGAGCTGCCGGATACCCGCATCATCATCCTCAGCGGACACAATGAATTTGAATATGCCAGAAAGGCCATCACCCTGGGCGTAAATGACTATCTGCTCAAGCCTGTCTCCAGCAGGGATATTCTGGAAGCCGTGGACCGCAGCAAGGCGCAGATTTTGGAATGCCGCGCACGGCGGATTGAGCGGCAGAGCCATAGCATCACACAGCGGGAGCTCTTTTTCAGCAATCTGTACAGCGGCATCCTGATGGGACCGGCGCAGATGCTCCAGCGTGCGGCGCAGCTCGGGATCTCTTTGGCTGCAGGAGCCTACCAGATCATCCTGACGGAGCTGGACGGTGTGATACCGGATCGGGAGGCGTTGCGGGACAAGCTGTATGCCGCGCCAATGGCATACGGCTCCGGCTTTGATGGGGAGCGGGCCACGTTCCTGCTGCTGGCGGAAGACGCGGCCGGGCTTCCCCCGAAATTGCGGGAGTTCTCTGCATGGCTGGATGCGCTGGCCGGGCAGGAGGGACTGAGCGTGCATCTGCTGCCTGGAAAACAGGCGGCCCGGCTCAGCGACCTGCCGAAAGCATACCATCTGCTGACGATTCAGAAAAAGCAGCGGGAGTCCGCAGACAGCAAGACGCTGTCCCACTCCACCTCCTTCCAGCGGGACACCCTGCTGGACTTTTTGCGGACTGGGAAGCCGTCTGCGCTTCCGTCGTTTTGGGCCCACTACCGGCCGACCATCGAGTCGGGGTATTCCTCCTTTGTCTATCGCTGCTATCTCTATACAGAGCTTTTCTTTGTGGTCCATGAGTTCTGCCAGGAAAACCGGATCCCCCTTCCGGAATCCCTGCGCCAGGAGGATCTGCTGGAAAAGCGTATTCTGCTGACGAATTCCGTAGATGATTTCCTGACGCTGGCTTGCCAGCTCTGCGAAGAGGTGATGGAGGTCCGCCCCGGGGGAAGCCGGCACACGCCCTCCGCAGAGCAAGCCAGAGCGTATATCGACCGCCACTATATGGACCCGGAGCTGTCCCTCTCCTCGGTTGCGAATGCAGTGTCTGTAAGCCCCAACCACCTCAGCACGCTTTTCAAATCCAAAATTGGCGTCGGGTTCAGTGAATATCTGACGGAGGTCCGAATTCGCCAGGCCAAACGCCTGCTGATTACCAGCGATCTGCGGGTCAGTGAGGTCGGAGAACGGGTGGGGTATCAGAATATGGAGTATTTCAGCATGCTGTTCAAGAAAAACACCGGGCAGACGCCCAGCCAGTACCGCCGCTCCCACACGCTATGAGACGGATGAGTCGTGCAGCCGGCACCCTGAAAACCGCCCTGGGCCGCCGTGGGAGCATACGGAGCAAGATCCTGGCGGGGTTTACGGTCATCCTGGTGGGGATGTTGAGTATCAACCTGCTGGTTATCGGCCTGTCCCACCACTTTTTGGGAGAATACCATATCCTGGCGGAGCGGGTCATTTCCGCAAACAAGCTGATCCCCACTGTCCGGGATGACGTGAGCCTGGACGCCTATTATCTGGTGGCGGGGCGCCGCACCCTGGAGACGACCCAGCTCTTCCACCACATGGAGGAAATTCGCCAGGGGCTGTATCTGCTGAAGCAGGAGAACAATTCTGAAAACGGCCGGATCCAGCTGCAGATTGCCACGCGCACCTTCGGCACCCTGCAGCGGTACTGTCAGAAGCTGGGGCAGGAGATTGATGCGGACGTGTCCCTGGAACTGCAGAATGTGACGCTGGAGCAGATTCGGGATGTCTCCGCCCTGGTGTACAACCAGATTGAGGAATACATTTATCTGGAGCTGCTCTGGGGGGAGTCCATTGATCAGATGCTCCAGACCGGATTTCAGCTGCTGCTGCTGGGGGATCTGGCGGCGGTGGTGCTGATGGTGGCGGTTCTGGCATTTTTGCTGATGCGCATCAACCGGACCATCAACGACCCCATCCAGGCGCTGGTGGAAAACACCCGGCGGCTGGCGGAGGGCGACTTTGATGCCCTGATGGAAGATGCCGGGGAGAATGAGGTCACCATCCTCAACAAGAGCTTCAACCGCATGGCGGCAAAACTCCAGCGCCTGATGGAAAAAGTGGAGGAGGACACCCGCACCCAGGAGCAGCTGGAGCTGCGGCTGCTTCAGGAACAGATCAATCCCCACTTTCTCTACAACACGCTGGAGATCATCGTCTGGCTGGCGGAGTCCGGGGATAAGGAGCAGGTCATTCAGGTGGTCCAGTCCCTCTCCCGGTTTTTCCGGGTGGTCCTCAGCAAAGGCCGCGCAGTGGTGTCCCTTCAGGAGGAGCTGTCCTGCATCCAAAGCTATCTCTATATTCAGAAAGTGCGCTATGCCGATATCCTGAACTATGAGATCCAGGCGGAGCCCGAAGCCTTGGACTGCCGGATCCAAAAGCTGAGCCTGCAGCCCCTTGTGGAAAACGCGCTGTACCACGGCATTGAAAAGAAGCGGGGGGGCGGCACCATCCGCGTCTGCGCCGATGTGAAGGACGGCTGCCTGGTGGTTCAGGTGGCGGACGACGGCTGCGGCATGACGCCTGAGAAATTGGAGGAAGTGCAACGGGAGGTGGCCGGAGATCTCGGTCAGATCTCCGAGGGCGGGTTTGGGCTGCCCAATATCCAAAAGCGCATTCAGCTGGCCTATGGAGCGGATTACGGCATTCACGTGAGTTCTCGGCTGGGCTGCGGGACCCGGGTCACGCTACAGATTCCGGCAAAATCGTAAAAAAGCTGAGAAGCAGCAGAAAAAAGCAAAAGTCCGGCTTTCCGGCCGGACTTTTTTCTGTAAAATTCAAATAAAAACCCGTTGGAGCGCCTCTTTTCAAAGGTGGAGGCGTCTTGTATATTATTTAACACAGGGCGCGAGACCGCCCATTCGGAAGATGAAGAAAGCGAGAAAGGATTGAAAGGTATGAAACTGAAGAAATGGTTGACCGGCGTTTTGGCCGCTGCGATGGCCCTGTCTCTGGCCGCCTGCAGTGATGGAGGCGCGGAAAGCGCCGATGCCGGCAGTGAGGACAGCATCACCCTTGGATTTGCCCAGGTCGGTTCTGAGAGCGAGTGGCGCACTGCCAACACCGACAACATCAAGGCTGCCGCGGAGGCCGCCGGCGTGACCCTCCAGTTCTCCGACGCACAGCAGAAGCAGGAGAACCAGATCAAGGCCATCCGCTCCTTCATCGCATCTGACGTGGATGTGATCTCCTTCTGCCCCATCGTGGAGACCGGCTGGGATACGGTCCTGCAGGAGGCCAAGGACGCCGGGATCCCGGTGGTCCTGGTGGACCGCGGCGTGACTGCGGACCCCTCTCTGTATGTGACCCACATCTTTGCCGACGCCCTGAAGGAGGGTGCCAATGCCTTCAATTGGGTTGACGAGTATATGACTGCTGAGGGCAAGACTCCCCGTGCCGGCGGCGATCAGTTCCAGGTGGCGATTCTGGAGGGCACGGTCGGCTCCTCCGTGGCCGCCGACCGCCTGCAGGGCTTCACCGATGCCATGGCCGAATCCCCCAACAGCGGCAAGTACAACGTCATCTGTTCCCAGACCGGTGAGTACACCCGTGCCAAGGGCATGGAGGTCATGGAGTCCTTCCTGAAGTCCGACGGGGACAAGATCGATATTCTCTTCTCCTGCAACGGCGATATGGCTCTGGGCGCTATTCAGGCCATTGAGGATGCCGGACTGAAGCCCGGTGAGGACATCGTCATCGTCTCCATCGACGCCGCCAAGGGCGAGTTCAACGCTATGATCGAGGGCAAGATGAACTGCGCCGTGGAGCACACCCCCAACTTCGGCGAGACCCTGATGGAAACCGCCAAGAAGATTGTGGCCGGCGAAGAAGTACCCGCCACCATTGAGCTGGAAGAGGGGATCTTCCCCGCTGACATCGCCGAGCAGGAGCTGCCCAACCGCACCTATTGACCGGCTTTCACCAACCGATCCATGATCCCGCGGGCGGGGGATGTCCTCCCCGCCCGCGGACTGTTTTGCCCTGGCTCCCCAGGGCCTCCGGCGGGATGCCAGACCCGCCGAATCCAAGACAAAGGATGTGATGACCTGTGGCAGAAGAAGCCCTGTTGACAATGCGGGGAATCTGTAAATACTTCCCCGGCGTCCGCGCGCTGGAGAATGTGGATTTCACCCTGCACTCCGGTGAAGTCCACGCGCTGGTCGGCGAAAACGGCGCGGGAAAATCCACCCTGATTAAGGTCCTGACCGGCGTCCACGCAAAGGACGGCGGCAAGATCGCCATGGAGGGTAGGCCCATTTCCCCCTCCAGCCCGCTGGAGGCCATGAAGTGCGGCATTTCCACCGTGTATCAGGAGGTCAACCTGTGCCCCAATCTGAGTGTGGCGGAGAATATCTTTATCGGCCGTGAGCCCAAAAAGGCGGGCGGTATCGACTGGAAGACCATCAACCGCCGGGCCGCGGAGCTGCTGACTACGCTGAATCTGAACATTGACGTGACAAAGACGCTGGGGAGCTACTCGGTGGCTGTCCAGCAGATGATTGCCATTGCCCGTGCGGTGGATGTGGACGCAAAGGTGCTGATCCTGGACGAGCCCACCTCCTCCCTGGATGAGGAGGAGACCCAGCGCCTGTTCGCAGTGGTCCGCAAGCTGAAGGCCCAGGGCCTGGGGGTCATCTTTGTATCCCACTTCCTGGATCAGATCTATGAGCTCTGCGACCGGATCACGGTGCTGCGCAACGGTGAGCTGGTGGGCGCCTATGCCGTGGCGGAGCTGCCCCGGGTGGAGCTGATCTCCAAGATGATCGGCAAGGAGCTGGGGGATATTCAGAGCATGGGAAAAAACACCGCCCTGTGCGGGGACGAGGTGCTGATCGAGGCCGACGGACTCTCCGCGTTCGGCCGTATCCAGG
Source organism: Oscillibacter sp. KLE 1745 (assembly GCF_000469445.2). NCBI lineage: Bacteria > Bacillati > Bacillota > Clostridia > Eubacteriales > Oscillospiraceae > Oscillibacter > Oscillibacter sp. KLE 1745. Next base: position 54,882 of record NZ_KI271701.1, read on the forward strand.
ATTTTGACCTGCAGATCCACAGGGGCGAAGTCGTGGGCTTTGCCGGCCTGTTGGGCTCGGGTCGTACAGAAACGGCAGAGCTTCTGGCCGGCGTGGCCAAGCCCGAAAAGGGTGCGCTGCGGATGAACGGTCAGGAAGTCCATTTCAACTCGCCCCTGGACGCCATGCACCACAAGATCGCCTTCTGCCCGGAGGATCGGAAGATCCAGGGCATCATCGGGGACCTCTCCGTCCGGGAGAACATCATCATCGGCCTTCAGGCCAAAAAGGGCATGTGGAACCACATCCCCCTGAAGGAGCAGGAGCGGATCGCCGACGAGTACATCAAGCTGCTGCAGATCAAGGTCTCCTCTCCGGAGCAGCTGATTCGCAACCTCTCCGGCGGCAACCAGCAGAAGGCCATCATCGCCCGCTGGCTGGTGACGCAGCCGGATCTCCTGATCTTGGATGAACCCACCCGCGGTATCGACATCGGCACTAAGACGGAGATCCAGAAAATGGTGATCCGGCTGGCCCGGGAGCAGCACATGTCCATCATCTTCATCTCCAGCGAGATTGACGAGATGACCCGCACCTGCACACGCCTGGCAGTTCTGCGGGACCGGCGGAAGGTGGCGGAACTGACCGGCGACGACATCAACTCCGACCGGGTGATGGCCGCCATTGCAGGAGGTGCCTGAATGATGGGAAAAGTGAAAAAGGTGACGTCCAGCCACCTGTTCTTGCCGCTGTTTGCCCTGGCTCTGCTGCTGGTGTTCAACGCGTTTGCCACCCCTGGCTTTTTTGCCATTGAGTTCCAGAACGGTCAGTTTTACGGGCGCATTATTGACATTCTCAACCGGGCTTCGATCCTGGTGATCTTGTCCATGGGCATGACCTTCGTCATCGCCACCGGGGGCATCGACATCTCCCAGGGCTCCGTCATCGCCATCTCCGGCGCCATCTGCTGCTCCCTGATCGGCGGGGCAGGGGACGGCACCGCCAATATGCCGCTGCTGCCAGCCTGTCTGATCGCTGTACTGGTCTGCGCCCTGTGCGGCGTGTGGAACGGCTTCCTGGTCTCCAAGCTGAAGATCCAGCCCATGGTGGCCACACTGATCCTGCTGACCGCCGGACGAGGCATCGCTATGCTGATCACCAAGGGGCAGAATGTCACTGTGTACTACGAGCCCTTCACCTACATCGGCACCACCATTCCCGGCAGCCCCCTGCCTACCACCATCTTCATTGCCGCCCTCATGGTGCTGTTTGTGGTTCTGATCCAGAAAAAGACGTCTGTGGGACTGTTCGTCCAGGCGGTGGGCATCAATGCCAACGCCGCCCGGCGCACGGGCCTCAAGGTCTCCTCCATCATCTTTATGGTGTACGTCTTCTCCGGCATCTGCGCCGGCATTGCCGGACTGATGGAATCCTCCATGATCGCGGCGGCGGACCCCAACAACGCCGGCCTCAACATGGAGATGGACGCCATCTTGTCCGTGGCCTTGGGCGGAACGCTTCTCAGCGGCGGTAAATTCTACATCGGCGGCTCCATCATCGGCGCCATCACCATCCAGACGATGACCACCACGCTGTACGCGCTGGGCGTCTCCTCGGAGCAGCTGCCGGTATACAAGGCCCTTGTGGTCATTTTGATCTGCCTCCTCCAGTCCGAAAAATTCAAGGGTGTTCTGGAGAAGCGCACAGCAGAAAAGGCGGTGAAGCAGAGATGAAGCAGAAGAGCAGCCTGAAAGACCGCCTGGTCGGTTCCCGGTATTTTTCCTTCGGCATCACCCTGAGCCTGTTCGTGCTGCTGTATGTGGTCGGCATGATGAACTACCGGGGCTTCATGAAGCCCCAGGTGTTCTGCAACCTGCTGATCGACAACGCGGCCCTGATTATTGCCACCATCGGCATCACCTTTGTCCTGCTGATCGGCGGGATTGACATCTCCATCGGCTCTGTGGTGGCGCTGACCTGTATGTCGTCGGCGCAGATGCTGCAGAACACGGGCCTGCCCGCGCCCGCCGTCATCCTGATCGTGCTGGCCATGGGGGCTGTGTTCGGCCTGGTCCAGGGCTGGCTGATTACGGAATTCAACATGCAGCCCTTCATTGTCACGCTGGCGGGGCAGTTCTTCGCCCGCGGCATGACGGCGATCATCTCCCGGGAGACGATTGTTATTGACAATCCCGTGTACACCTCGCTGGCGTCCGCGCGGATCTATGTCCTGCCCGGCGGATTCATCTCCGTGGGCGTGGTGATCGCGCTGGTGACGCTGGTTGCGGCCACATTGGTGCTGAAGTTCACCCGATTCGGCCGGAACATCTACGCGCTGGGCGGAAATGAGATGTCTGCGCAGCTGATGGGCCTTCCCACCAAACGGACGAAAATCCTCGCCTACGTGGTGTGCGGCTTCTGCTCGGCGCTGGCCGGTGTGGTCTACTCCCTCATCATGCTCTCCGGGTATCCCCTCCACGCCGTCAGCATGGAGATGGACGCCATCGCCTCCTCCGTGATCGGCGGCACGCTGATGTCCGGCGGCGTGGCCTTCCTGCCAGGCACCCTTCTCGGCGTGCTGATCCAGGGTGTGATTCAAACCTTCATCACCTTCCAGGGGACGCTCTCCGCCTGGTGGACGCGCATCATCATCGCCCTGCTGCTGTGCCTGTTCATTGTGATCCAGGCGGTGGTCAGCCGCAGCCGGCAGCGCCTCAACTCTGAGCACTGATTTTTCCCAATCTTCTTTTCTTCTTTTTTCCGGCACAGTCACCAGGCACGTCCTGGTGGCTGTGTCCATTTCAGAAGGTTTCGGCATGGACGCTTTACTCATCAAAACCGGCGGGCTGCTGCTGATCGTGGCGCTGGGATACCTTCTCAAGAGACGGAGCGTCTTTCAGCAGGGCGATGCCCGTCTGCTGTCCAGGATCATCGTCAACCTGACGCTGCCGGGGGCTCTCCTCTCCAGCTTCAGCGCGTTCAGGCTGGTTCCGTCCCTGCTGGCGGTTCTCGCCGCGGCAGCAGCCGCCAATGTCCTGCTGCTGGCTGTCTCCGCCCTGGTGACCCGGAGGCGGCCGGGGCCCGTCCGGGCGCTCTACCTGCTCAACGCCCCCAGCTACAATATCGGCACCTTTGTCCTGCCCTTTGTGCAGAGCTTTCTGCCGCCGGACATGCTGCTGGCCGTCTCCATGTTTGACGCGGGCAACAGCCCCTTCAACTGCGGCGGCGCCTATGCGCTGACGGCCGCCCTCACCGGCGGGGAGCGCCTGACGGTCCGCTCCGTTCTGGGCAGAATGCTCCGCTCCGTGCCCTTCGACACCTTTTTGGTCATTCTGCTCCTGGGGCTGCTCGGCCTGCGCCTGCCGCAGACGGTTTACACCGTGGCGGGGATGTTCGGCCAGGCCAACGCCTTTCTGGCGATGCTGATGATCGGATTGCTGCTGGAGCCGCGGATCCCGCAGGAGAGCCGGTCCGATGTTCTGCGGGTGGTCCTGCTGCGCTATGGATTCGGCCTGGCGGCCTCCGCCGTCTGCTGGATGCTGCCGCTGCCCGCCGGGGTCCGGCAGGTGCTGGCGCTGAGCCTTCTGGCGCCGGTGCCCTCTGTCTCCCTGGCCTACTGTGAGCGGTGCGGCTGTGATTCCGGCGCCGTGGGGGCGATCCACTCCCTCTGCATCCCCGTCAGCCTGGCCTTTACGCTGCTGGTGTGCCTGATGTGATGGCGCCCGCTGCGTTGTGCTCCGGGCAGGGGGGCAGCCGCGGCCTCCAGGAATTTTCCTG
>NZ_KI271702.1:0-12609 GCF_000469445.2 Oscillibacter sp. KLE 1745
CGCAGGCTGCCAGGGCCAGGATGGAGAAGCGCCCCGTGAACAGGCTGGACTCGGCGAAGTCCACTGCAGCGGACTCAGGCGTTCTGGCCATGGGCAAGGACCTCCCCGGTCTCCCGGCAGGGCACCTGGGCCAGTACGGTCTCCACCACGCCGGCCGCCTCCAGGCCGGAGAGCGCCGCCTGATGGGACAGCAGTACCCGGTGGGGCAGGACGTAGCGGGCCAGATACTTCACATCGTCCGGGGTGACATAGTCCCGGCCGGAGAGGGCGGCATAGGCTTTGGAGGCCCGGAACAGGTCCCGGGACACCCGGGGGCTGGCGCCGCAGGCCAGCTCCGGCTGCTCCCGGGTGGCCTGGACCAGCTCCACGATGTACGCCACCACCGGATCGGACAGGCGGACCTGCCGGATCTCCCGGGTGAACCGATTGATTTCCTCCGGGGAGAGCAGGGGGTGGAGGTCCGCAAAGGCGGCTCCATCTCCCACGGTTCGAAGCATGGCGGCCTCCTCCCTGGGGGTGGGGTAGCCCATGGAGAGCTTGAAGAGGAAGCGGTCCAGCTGGGCAGCGGGCAGGGCGAAGGTGGTCTCCGTCTCCACGGGGTTCTGGGTGGCCAGGACCATGAAGGGTGGGGCCAGGGGATAGGTGACGCCGTCTACGGACACCTGCCGTTCCTCCATGGCCTCCAGCAGGGCGGACTGGGTACGGGGGATGGCCCGGTTGATCTCGTCCGCCAGCAGGATGTTGGTCATGATGGGGCCGGGGGTGAAGACCATCTCCCCGGTTTTCTGGCTGTAAATGTTCATGCCCACGATGTCTGAGGGCAGCAGATCCGGGGTGAACTGCACCCGCACCATGCCGCAGCCCAGCACCGCGGAGAGGGCCTTCACCAGCGTGGTCTTGCCCACGCCGGGGATATCGTCAATCAGCACGTGCCCGCCGGCAAACAGGCTGGTGAGTACCAGGCGGATCTGCTCACCCTTGCCGATGATGGCCTTGCCGCACTCTGTCTCGATCTGCTCCGCCAAATGGCGGAGTTCCGTGAAGTCCATAGTCGTGCCTCCCAGGTTCCATGAAATACCCCTCTATTATATCTAACCCGAAAGCGGACCGCAAGAGCGGATGCCAGCTCCGGGAAGACCTGAAAAAATGCGTGAAAAGGAGGGAACCCTCTGGAAAAGCGGAAACGCCTGTGCTATGATACGAAACAGAAGGTCCCGCAACAGGACCGACGAGAATTTGGGAGGAATGCGTATGAAGAAGACATTGTCCCTGCTCCTGTCCCTGGTGCTGATGCTCAGCCTGGCGCTGCCCGCATCCGCTGCGGAGACGGAGTACCCCACCCTGGAGGGCGGCGTAACCGAGATCCAGAAGTATGGCAACATCGTCCTGGACATCGACCCGGCGGACCTGAAGGACGGCGGCTACACATACGGCGACCTGCTGACCGTCACCGTCAACGGCACTGGGTATGACATGCCCCTGTGCACCAACTACTCCGATGTGGACACCGGCGCGCTGGTGCTGCGGGACAGCGAGGGTGTGCTGATCGCCGCCATCAACATGGGGGACTTTGCGACCAGCAACGGCCTGGCCGCCAAGGTCACCGCAGAGGACGGCTCCTACACCTGGGAGTTCCCCGAGGGCCAGTCCCTGGAGAGCATCACCGTCTCCATCTCCATGAAGGAGCAGGGCGGCTACTATGACCAGTACCTCATCCACCAGCTGACCCGCACTGACGAGCGGGCGGACTACGCCTCCGACGCGGTGTTCGCCAACTTCCGCAACGTGGCTGTGGGCGATCTGGGGGAGAACGCCTTTTTCCGCAGCAGCAGCCCCGTGAACAACGAGCTGGGCCGCGCCTCCTATGCCGATGACCTGGCAGAGGCCGGCGGCATCCAGGCGGTCATGAACCTGGCGGATTCCAACGAGCTGATCGAGGGCTACATCGCCGCCGAGGGCTTCGACTCCCCCTACTACCAGTCTCTGTACGAGGCGGGGAAGGTGAAGGCCCTGAACCTGGGCGTGGACTTCACCGCTGCCGACTTCAAGTCCGGCCTGGCGGAGGGCCTGCGCTTCTTCGCGGAGAATGAGGGGCCCTATCTGGTCCACTGCACCGAGGGCAAGGACCGGGCCGGCTTTGTCTCCGCCCTGCTGGAGTGCCTGATGGGCGCCACCTATGACGAGGTTGTGGCGGACTACATGACCACCTATGTGAATTACTATCACCTGGAAGAAGGCAGCGAGCAGTATGAGGCGGTGAAGAACAGCAACATCGTCTCCATCCTCACCAACATCACCGGCGCTGCGGAGGGCACGGACCTGACCACTGTGGATCTGGCCGCTGCGGCAGAGGACTATATGCTGGACGCCGGCCTGACCGCAGACGAGGTGACCGCCCTGAAGGCGAACCTGGCTAAGGACTACACGGTAGAGACCGAGGCTCCCGCGGAGGAGACGCCGGAGGAGCCTGTTCCCCAGGCCCAGACCTACACCGTGGAGGCGGGAGACTGCCTGTGGAACATCGCCTATGAGGTGTACGGCACCGGCACTCGCTGGACTGTGATCTACGAGGCCAACCGGGATACCATCCGTGACCCCGGCATGATCCACATCGGGCAGGTGCTGACCATCCCCGCTGCCTGAAAATGCCTGATTCGTTTTTGAAAACAGCTCCCGGAGCAATCCGGGAGCTGTTTTTTTGCCTTTGTATGCGCTTGCAAGGATTTTACATAGACTTTACAGAGTCCTGGTGTCGGATTTTACTTCCGGCTGTTTATACTAAGACCGTCCCTTGAGCAACAGACATAGGAAAAGGAGTAATCTTCGATATGAAAAAAGTATTTTCGCTCTTGCTGTCCCTGACCATGGTCATGGCTCTGCTGGCCGGCTGCGGCGGTGACACCACGGCTGACGACACCACGGATGATACCGCTTCCAACGACGCCGCCCAGGAGGAGACCGCTGAGCTGAGCGGCACTGTGGCCACCGACGGCTCCACCTCCATGGAGGAGGTCATCGGCGCCCTGGGTGAGCAGTTTATGGCCGACAACTCCGGCGTGTCCGTCACCTACAACCCCACCGGTTCTGGCGCCGGCATCGAGGCCGTGTCCAACGGCAGCTGCGACATCGGCCTGGCCTCCCGCGCACTGACCGATGACGAGAAGGCGGGCGGCCTGACTGAGACCATCGTGGCCCTGGACGGCATCGCCGTGATCGTCAACGCTGAGAACCCCGTCTCCGACCTGACCCTGGAGCAGATCGCCTCCATCTACACCGGCGCTGTCACCGATTGGTCTGAGTTCGGCAGCGACGCCGGCGCCATCGCCGTGATCGGCCGTGAGTCCGGCTCCGGTACCCGTGACGGCTTCGAGTCTATCACCGGCACTGAGGACCAGTGCGTGCTGGCCCAGGAGCTGAGCTCTACCGGCGCCGTGATCGAGGCGGTCCGTACCACCCCCGGCGCCATCGGCTATGCCTCCCTCTCCGCCGTGCAGGATCAGAAGGGCATCACGGTCCTGACTGTGGGCGGCGTGGCTCCCTCTGAGGCCACGGTCCTAGACGGCAGCTATGCCATTCAGCGTCCCTTCGTGTTCGCCACCCGCACCGATGAGGCCCTGTCGGACGCGGCCCAGGCCTTCTTCGACTTCGCCACCTCCACCGCCGCCAGCGACCTGATCGCCAACGCCGGCGCCGTGCCCGTGGCCCAGTAAGACAACGCTTGTTTTCCACCCTCATATATACGGTCAGCCGCCGTGCCCACCACTGGGGCGGCGGCCGTTCCGCTGAAATCTGGACGGACGCCTTGTCCGGGAACAAAGGAGAACCTTATGGAACATGAAATCGCGGGGCAGGCTGTGAAGGCCGCCATGGACGGCGCGCTGGTCGGTACCGCCGACAGGAAAAAGGAGCCCATGACCGGGAAAAAAGCCCTGAAGGCCATGGAGCGGGTGATGAATGCCCTCTTCTTTATCTGCGGCATGGTGGCTGTGGCGTTCGTGCTCCTCATCAGCATCTACCTTATCATCTCGGGCCTGCCGGCCATTCTGGAGATCGGGCCCATCAACTTCCTGTTCGGGACCCGCTGGTATGCCTCTACCGGAGACTTCGGCATCTTCGCCATCATCCTCACCTCCTTCGCGGGCACGGCGGGGGCCATTCTCGTGGGGGTGCCCATCGGCCTGATGACGGCCATTTTCCTGTCCAAGGTGGCGCCGCCTAAGTTTGCCGCCGTAGTTCATGCGGCAGTGGAACTGCTGGCCGGCATCCCCTCCGTGGTGTACGGCCTGGTGGGTATGATCCTGTTGGTGCCCGCCATCCGGGTGGCCTTTGACCTGCCCTCCGGCGCCACGCTCCTGGCGGCTATCATCGTGCTGGCGGTGATGATTCTGCCCTCTATCGTCTCCGTGTCGGAGACGGCGCTGCGCGCCGTGCCCCGGGAGTATGAGGAGGCGTCTCTGGCCCTGGGGGCCACCCATATCGAGACCGTGTTCCGCGTCAGCGTGCCCGCTGCCCGCAGCGGCATCGCCACCGCCATTGTGCTGGGCATCGGCCGGGCCATCGGTGAGGCCATGGCGATCATCATGGTGGCGGGCAATGTGGCCAATATGCCGGGCTTGCTGACGCCAGTGCGGTTTTTGACCACCGCCATTGCCTCGGAGATGTCCTACGCCTCCGTGGGCTCCCTCCACCGCAATGCCCTGTTCTCCATCGGCCTGGTGTTGTTCCTCTTCATCATGCTGATCAATGTGTTCCTCAACGTCTTTATCAAGCGGAAAAAGGAGGACTGACCGAACATGGAATCTCATACCCTGTCCCCCCGGCGCCAGCTGTACGACAAGGGCCTGCGGGTGGTGCTGTACTTCTGCGGCTTCCTCACCTGCGCGCTGCTGGTTCTGATCATCGGCTATATCTTCTACCGGGGCGTCCCATTCATCAGCTGGGAGCTGCTGTCTACCCAGTCCAGCTATATCAACGACACCATCGGTATCCTGCCCAATATCCTCAACACGCTCTATATCATCCTGCTGTCCATGGTGATCGTACTGCCCCTGGGCGTGGGCGCCGCCATCTATCTGACGGAGTACGCCACCAACCGGCGTCTGGTGGCTGTCATCGAGTTCGCCACCGAGACCCTCACCGGCATCCCCTCCATCATCTTCGGCCTGGTGGGTATGCTGTTTTTCATCCAGATGATGGGATTGAAGACCGGTGTGCTGGCCGGCGGCCTGACCCTGGTGGTGATGATCCTGCCCACCATCGTCCGCACCACCCAGGAGAGCCTGAAGACCGTGCCGGACTCCTACCGGGAGGGCGCCCTGGCCATGGGCGCCGGTAAATGGCACATGGTCCGCACTGTGGTGCTGCCCAACGCGGTGGACGGCATCGTCACCGGCTGCATCCTGGCGGTGGGCCGCATTGTGGGCGAGAGCGCGGCGCTGCTGTACACCGCCGGCTTCGGCCTGGTGCTCAATAACTTTGTGACTGCGCTGGAATCCTCCTCCGCCACATTGACCGTGGCCCTGTATGTGTATGCCAGTGAGCGGGGCGAGACAGACATCGCCTTCGCCATCGCCACCATTTTGATGCTGCTGACGCTGGTCATCAACCTGTCCGCCAATCTGGTGGGCCGGAAGCTGAAGAAAAACTGACGAGGAGGATACGAAATGTCCACCATCATTCAAGTAAAGGACCTGAATCTGTGGTACGGGGCGCACCATGCCCTCCACGGTGTGAATATCGACATTCCGGAGCATGAGATCACCGCCCTGATCGGCCCCTCCGGCTGCGGAAAGTCCACCTTTCTGAAGACCCTGAACCGGATGAATGACCTGGTACCGGGCATCCGCATTGAGGGGGAGGTCAACTACGCCGGGCAGAACATCTACGCCCCCAATGTGGACACCACCTGGCTGCGCAAGCAGATCGGCATGGTGTTCCAGAAGGCCAATCCCTTCCCTATGAGCATCTATGACAACGTGGCCTACGGCCCCCGGACCCACGGCATCCGCTCCCGGGCCAAGCTGGACGAGATCGTGGAGAACTCTCTCCGCTCCGCCGCCATCTGGGACGAGGTGAAGGACCGGCTGAAGAAGAGTGCCCTGGGCCTCTCCGGCGGCCAGCAGCAGCGGCTGTGCATTGCCCGTGCCTTGGCAGTGGAGCCGGAGATCCTGCTGATGGATGAGTCCACCAGCGCCCTGGACCCCATCTCCACCTCCAAGATCGAAGACCTTGCAGTGGAACTGAAAAGCAAGTATACTGTCATCATGGTGACCCACAATATGCAGCAGGCCGCCCGTGTCTCCGACAACACGGCGTTTTTCCTGCTGGGGGATCTGGTGGAGTTCGGCAGGACGGAGACACTGTTCTCCACCCCCACGGACAAGCGCACAGAAGACTACATCACCGGCCGGTTCGGCTAAGGAGGGACGTAAGGTGAGAAACAGATTTGGCGAGCAGCTGGAGCGGCTGCACGTGGAAATGATCCAGATGGGCGCCCTGTGTGAGGATGCCATCTCTGCCGCGGCCCAGGCCCTGATGAAGGGTGACGAGGACCTGGCACGCGCCGCCGGGGAGGCGGAGCGGGAGATCGACCAGAAGGAGCGGGAGGTGGAGAACCTCTGCCTGAAGCTGCTGCTGCAGCAGCAGCCCGTGGCACGGGACCTGCGGGAGATCTCCTCTGCGCTGAAGATGATTTCCGATCTGGAACGGATCGGGGACCAGGCGGCGGACATCGCGGAGCTGACCCGGTTCATGCGTCTGCCGGACGGCCCCGGCCGCCAGCGGATCGAGGAGATGTCCAAGGCCGTCATCCGGATGGTGACAGACAGTGTGGACTCCTTTGTAAAGCGGGATCTGGAGCTGGCCCGGGAGGTCTGCCGGGAAGACGACCAGGTGGACGACCTGTTCAACCAGGTGAAAAAGGAGCTGATCGGGCTGATCGCCGCAGACGCCGACTCCGGCGAGCTGTGGCTGGATCTCATCATGGTGGCCAAGTATCTGGAGCGGATCGGCGATCACGCCACCAACGTGGCGGAGTGGGTGGAGTACTCCATTACGGGGAATCACCCCTCCAACAACTGAGCGGCCTGCGCACAGGCGCGGCGCCGATATTGAAAAGGGGGAGGGGCCATGCTTACCTATGAGGATGTGAAAAACAATTCTGCGGTCCGGACCTATATCCAGAGGGCGGACGAGTCTCTGACCGCTCTGGGCTATACGGAGCACAGCTTTGCCCACGTGACGGCGGTGGCGGAAAACGCCGCCTATATCCTCTCCACCCTGGGGTATCCGGAGCGGACGGTGGAGCTGGCAAAGATCGCCGGGTTTCTTCACGACATCGGCAACCTGGTGAACCGGGTGGATCACTCCCAGTCCGGTGCGGTCATGGCCTTCCGCATTCTGGACAACATGGATTGTCCTCCGGAGGAGATCGCCACCATCGTCACCGCCATCGGCAACCACGACGAGGGCACCGGCATGCCGGTGAACGCCGTGGCGGCGGCACTGATCCTGGCGGACAAGTCCGACGTCCGCCGCAGCCGGGTCCGGAATCCGGATATGGCCAGCTTCGACATCCATGACCGGGTGAACTACTCGGTGAAGAAGTCCGTCCTGAAGATCAACGAGGAGCACACGCTCATCAAGCTGAAGCTGTCCGTGGACACGAAGTACGGCTCTGTCATGGACTATTTTGAGATCTTCATGGGCCGGATGCTCCTCTGTCGAAAGGCAGCGGAGAAGCTGGGCCTGCAGTTCAAGCTGATGATTAACGAGCAGCAGCTGATCTGACCGGCCGCCGGAGGGAGACACCCTCCGTCCCTCCAGCGGGGCGGAGAGATTGAATGGGGAGGGATATCTGTGATCTATCTGCTGGAGGATGACGACAGTATCCGGGATTTTGTGATCTATACATTGAACAGCCAGGGTATGGAGGCCAGGGGCTTTCCGCTGCCCTCCCTGTTCTGGCAGGCCGTGGGAGAGCAGATGCCTGCCCTGGTGCTGCTGGATATCATGCTGCCGGAGGAGGATGGACTCAGCGTCCTGAAAAAGCTCCGGGCCACGCCCCGCACGGCCAAGCTGCCGGTCATCATGCTGACGGCCAAGGGCACGGAGTACGACAAGGTGGTGGGTCTGGACGGCGGCGCCGATGACTATGTGGCCAAGCCCTTCGGCATGATGGAGCTGCTCTCCCGCATCCGGGCGCTGCTGCGGCGGACGGAGACGGAGAACGGCACCCTCCGCTGCGGCATTCTGGAGGTGGATCCGGGGCAGCACATCGTCCGGGTCCGGGGACAGGAGACCATCCTGACCCAGAAGGAGTTTGAAGTGCTGTGCCTGCTGCTGCGCAACCCCGGCCAGGTGCTTTCCCGGGAGCAGCTGATCGAGAACGTCTGGGGCTACGCCTTTACCGGCGAGAGCCGGACCGTGGACGTCCACGTGCGGACCCTCCGCCAGAAGCTGGGGGAGGCGGGCGCTTACATCGAGACGGTCCGGGGCTATGGCTACAAGATCAGCCCTGTGAACTGACAGGAGGGCTGGAGAGACATGACGAAACGGATCTTTCGCTCCATCCTGGGCGTGTCCCTGGCAGTGCTGCTGGCCAGCCTGGTGCTGATCGTGGGCGTGCTCCACGGTTATTTCCAGGATCGGGTCTCCGGTGAGCTGGAGAGTCTGGCAGAGTACATCGCCCATGGGGTAGAGGAGAATGGCACGGACTATCTCACAGAGGATCTGCCCGGCAGCTACCGGATTACCTGGGTGGATGCGGACGGCACCGTGCTCTTCGACAACCGGCAGGACCCGGAGGAGATGGGGAACCACGCCCAGCGGGAGGAGATCCGGGAGGCGCTGATCCTGGGGAAGGGACATGCGGTCCGCTATTCGGACACGCTTTCCCAGCAGACGCTGTATGCGGCCCAGCGGCTTGCTGACGGAACGGTGCTGCGGGTGTCCAGCGCCCAGTATTCCGTCTGGGTCCTGGTACTGCAGGCGCTGCAGCCGGTGGCGCTGATGATGCTGCTGGCCTTCATCCTGGCCATGGCGCTGGCTTCCCGGGTGGCGCGGCAGCTGGTGGAGCCCATCAACGCCATCGACCTCAATGACCCCGCCGGCAGCGAGACCTATGAGGAGCTGACGCCCCTGCTGTCCAAGCTCCGCAGCCAGCAGAGGCAGATCCAGCGGCAGATGCGGGATTTAAAGCGCCGGCAGGAGGAGTTCACCGCCATCACGGAGAACATGAGCGAGGGCTTCCTGGTGATCGACCAGGAGACGCGGGTGCTGACTTACAATTCCGCCGTGCTGCGGCTGCTCTACGCGCAGGTCCCCACAGAGGAGGGAGAGAGCGTCTACGCCCTGAACCGGGAGGCGGGCTTCCGCCGCTGCGTGGAGGAGGCTCTGGCCGGTCGGCGGTGTGAGCAGCTGCTGGAAAAGGACGATGATTGCCGCCAGATCATCGCCAGTCCTGTGGAACAGGACGGCCAGATCGCGGGTGCGGTGCTGGTGATCCTGGATGTGACGGAGAAGGAGCAGCGGGAGCGGCTGCGGCGGGAGTTCACCGCCAATGTCTCCCACGAGCTGAAGACGCCCTTGACCTCCATCCTGGGTACGGCGGAGATCCTGCAGAACGGTTTGGTGAAGCCGGAGGACGTCCCCCACTTCGCCGGGAACATCCACCGGGAGACGGAGCGGCTCATCGGGCTGGTGAACGACATCATCAAGTTGTCCCGCCTGGACGAGGGCGGCGGCCTGGGCCAGTGGGAGACCGTGGATCTGTACGAGGAGGCGCGGGCCGTCCTGGAGCAGCTGGCTCCGGCGGCCCAGCGGAAACAGGTGACCACCCGGCTCCAGGGCGGCGAGGCTCTGGTGCGGGGCGTACCCCAGATCGTGGAGGAGATCGTCTACAACCTCTGCGACAACGCCATCGCCTACAACCGGGCGAACGGCAGCGTCACCGTCACGGTGGAAAATACCGCCTTCGGCCCCCGGATCACGGTGGCGGACACCGGCATCGGCATTCCCCGGGAGGCCCAGGGCCGGGTATTCGAGCGGTTTTACCGGGTGGACAAGAGCCATTCCTCCGGCGGCACGGGACTGGGGCTCTCCATCGTCAAGCACGGGGCGGCCTATCTGGGTGCCCAGGTGGAGCTCCACAGCGAACCGGGCCACGGCAGCACCTTTACGCTTACCTTTCCGAAGGCGGGAGCATGAGGGGGGGCTTGCAATCCCGGCGGAAGTGTGCTAGGATAACCGGAGATTGATGAATGATTGGAGGGGTGTGAAGATGCGGATCTGACCTTCGTGTTTTGGCATAGAGGGTTGCTGCGGCGAAGACGCAGCGTCTTTTTCCATGCCATTGCAGGGAAGGCAGACCGCTGATCTCACCCAGGTATCGCACAGCCCCGGATGCGGGGTGAATGCCGTATGCCCGGCCGCGGGAGAGGTCTGCTCTCCCGCGGCCGTTTTTTGCTGCGCAAAAGCACGGCGAATCGGAAATGACGGATGAGACGCTCATGTGCGCGGCATTTGCCGAAGTCTGCGGTGCGCCAGACCGCACATGAGGGTCTGCGCAAAGGAGGAATGCGATATGTCCATGATCGACGTCTCGAATCTGACATTTGGATACGAGGGCAGTCCGGAGCTCATCTTTGACCATGTGGGCTTTCAGATCGATAGCGGCTGGAAATTGGGCTTTACCGGGCGGAACGGCCGGGGAAAGACCACCTTCCTGCGGCTGCTCCAGGGGGAGTACCCGTACAGCGGCACCATCTCCGCCTCTGTGGAATTTGAGTACTTCCCCTACGAGGTGGCGAACCTGTCCCGGACGGGCCTGGAGGTGGTGCGGGAGATCGCGCCGGAGGCGGAGGACTGGGAGATCCAGCGGGAGCTGGGGCTTCTGGACCTGGCAGAGAGATCACTGGAGCTGCCCTTTTCCAGCCTCTCCAACGGGGAGCGGACCAAGGTGCTGCTGGCGGCCATGTTTTTGAAGGAGAATGCCTTCTTGCTGATCGACGAGCCCACCAACCATCTGGACCTGGAGGGACGGCGGAAGCTGGGGAGCTATCTGGCCCGGAAGCGGGGATTTCTGCTGGTATCCCATGACCGGGCGTTCCTGGACCAGTGTGTGGACCATATTCTGGCCATCAACCGGACCAATATTGAGATCCAGCGGGGGAATTTCTCCTCCTGGTGGGAGAACCGCCGGAGGCAGGACGCCTTTGAACTGGCCCGGCAGGAGAAGCTGCAGAAGGACATCGGGCGGCTGACGGAGTCCGCCCGCCGTGCCTCCGGCTGGTCGGACCGGACGGAGAAGAGCAAGTTCGGCGTGGACAAGACCGGGGCCAAGGCGGCGGACCGGGGCTTTGTGGGCCACAAGGCGGCCAAGCTGATGCAGCGGTCCAAATCCATCCAGCGCCGCCGGGAGGAGGCAGTGGAGGAGAAGAAGCAGCTGCTGCAGAACCTGGAGCGGCAGGAGGCGCTGGCAGTCACGCCCCTGCCCTGCCGGACGGGTGCGCGGCTGGCGGAGTTCCGGGACGTAGCCGTGTGCTACAACGGTCGCAGGGTCTGCCGGGAGATCACCTTCGAGGTGCTGGCGGGGGAGCGGATCGCCCTCCAGGGCGCAAACGGCTGCGGCAAGTCCAGCCTGCTGAAGCTGCTGCTGGGGGAAGAGATCCCCCACAGCGGCACGGTGGAGACCATGAGCGGCCTGGTGGTGTCCTATGTCAGCCAGAATACGGACCACCTGCGGGGCAGCCTGACGGAGTTTGTCCGGACCCAGGGTCTGGACGGCAGCCGGTTCCGGACCATCCTGCGGAAGCTGGATGTTCCACGGGAGCAGTTTGAGAAGGACCTGGCAGATTACAGCAGCGGCCAGAAGAAAAAGGTGCTGCTGGCCGCAAGCCTCTGCACACAGGCACACCTGTACGTGTGGGATGAGCCGCTGAACTTTATCGACGTCATCTCCCGGATGCAGGTGGAGGATCTGCTGCTGGCCTGTCGGCCGACCCTGCTGTTCGTGGAGCACGACGCCCGCTTCTGCGACGAGATCGCCACCCGGCGCATCCGGATCCAGAGGGAATGACTCGAAACAAGAAGACGCCCTCCGCAGTTGTGCGGAGGGCGTCCGTTTTCCTTTGTGATTACCAGAGGTCGGGCCAGAATACCTGGCCGTCCTCCGACCGGAAGGGCTCGGGCACCGTGTCCTCTTCCAGCATCCGGGCCCGGATGGCGGCGGAGAGGTCCTCCACTGTGCCGGGGCCGTAGTCGGCAAAGGACGCCGAGTCCATCAAAATGGCGCCCGCCCGGGCCATGTCCTCCAGATTCACCCGCTGGATCTCCTCGGTATGGGAGGAGCAGCAGTCCGTCAGCACCACGGTGTTGTACTCCAGAGCGATGGCGTCATAGCAGGTGGTGCGGATGCAGTTGGGGGTGGTGGTGCCGGTGAGGATCACCGTCCGCACGTCCAGCCGCCGGAGGATCAGGTCCAGCTCCGTCTGGAAAAAGGCGCTCCACCTGGGCTTGATGATGGTGTAGTCCCCGGGCTGGGGGCGCAGGCCCTCCGGTGCCTGGGCGCTGTTGGGACCGGTGGAGGCGGGGCGGCAGGCCCGGCCGCCA
>NZ_KI271702.1:12709-25723 GCF_000469445.2 Oscillibacter sp. KLE 1745
GCAGGCCCGGCCGCCAGCGACCCAGCCGGGGTAACGGGTCAGCTCCACATCGCTGCCGTCAGCGCGGTAGAGCCGCTTGACAAAGAATACCGGAATGCCCTTGGCCCGGGCCAGCTCCACGGCCCGGACGCAGTTGGGGACCATGGACTGGGCGAAGCGGATCCAGTGTCCGCCCTCCGGATGAACAAAGCCGTTTTCCATATCGATGACCAGCAGGGCGGAGCGGGTGGGATTGGGTTTCATCAGCAGAACCTCCTGTCAGAGTTTTTGAAAAATATGGATGCGAAAGGAGATACGGGTGGTGAGAGACTCCAGGTCCGCCAGACGCTTTGCACCTGTCTTGGGGGTCTTCCAGTAATAGGGCGTCATCTGGAACAGGGCGCGGATGTCTGCCTGGCAGGGGAGGGTGATGGTGCCCTCCACCGGCACGATGGACTGATAGGCGAACCCCTCATAGGGGGTCTCCTTTTCCTCATTGGGATAGGGACGGTCGTAGAGGACCTGCTTCAGCTCCCAGAGGTGGTCCGGTCCGGGCACCACGTAGAGGAAGTGCCCGCCCGGCCTCAGCACTCGCCGGAATTCCTCCAGCGCCAGGGGGGAGAAGCAGTCCAGCAGAATGTCCGCCGCGCCGTCCGCCGCCGGCAGGTGGAAGGAGGAGGCCACAGCCCACGCAATGCCTTTCTCCCGCTTGGCGGCGGATCGGAGAATGGGCTTGGAAATGTCGGTTCCCGCCATCCGGGGGGATTTTCCCGCGGCGGCCAGGGTCCGGAAGATGCCGGAGGTGTAGAATCCCTCGCCGCAGCCCACGTCCCAGATCACCGGCGATTCGCCGGAAAGAGACAAAATCTGACAACAGAGCGTATTGAGAAGCAGGTCATAATACCCCTTGGAGAGGAAATCCCGCCGTGCGGCGGCCATATCCCGGTCATCCCCCGGCGCGGCGGAGTGCTTTTGATTGGGGGGCAGCAGATAGGTGTAGCCCTCCCGGGCGATGTCATAACTGTGTCCGGCCGGGCAGCGATAGGCCCGGTCTCCGCGGTCCAGCGGCGCCCCGCAGACGGGGCAGCGGAAAAGACTTTCCATCACGTGTCCTCGCCCGTCACATCGTTGATCCACTTCCGGCTCCGCAGCCGCAGGATACCCCAGGGGCACTTGCACACATTTTCCGACTGGATGCATAGGCACACCACCGCTACCGGGGCGTTGAACACCAGGGCAGTCAGGAAGGTCAGAGGTACAGCGATGACCCACTGGCAGCTCAGGTCGATGATGGAGGCCATGCGGGAGTCGCCGCCCGCCCGAAGCAGGCCGGTGATGTTGGTGATGTCAAAGGCCTTCAGCGGCAGCATGAAGAGATATACGACGCACATGGTGACGGCGATCTCCAGCGCCAGCCCCTCCAAATGGAACAGAGGATAGAGATAGGGGATGAACACCGTAGGCAGGAGGACCGCCAGGCACACCGACACCACGAGACCCACTCCGAAGGAGACCGTCAGCAGGCAGCAGCCCAGAGAGTAGACCTCCTCCCGGCCGGCGCCCTCACCGATCCGCTTGCCCACAATCACGGCGGTGGCGCCTGCGATGCCGAAGCAGGCCACAGTGGAGAACTTGTCGATGTTGCCCATGATGGCGTGGGCCGCCAGCATATCCGTGCTGATGGCCATGTGGCCCATGACGGCGGTCATAACGCTGACGCCCAGACCCCACAGCACCTCGTTCACCAGAACGGGGGTGGCGTATTTCAGGAAGCTCCGCGCCATGGCCCCGCCGGGCCGCAGCAGCAGGCGGAGCATCAGGGGCACTCGGCGGTAGCGGGGGGCATAGACCGCGACGATCACGAACTCCAGCACCCGGGAGGTCAGGGTGGCAATGGCAGCACCGGTGATCCCCAGCGCAGGCGCGCCGAACTTGCCGAAAATGAGAATGTAGTTCAAGCCCGTGTTGGTCAGCATGGAGATGCCGAAGACGATCATGCCCATGGCGGGATTCTCCGTGCTGCGCTGCATGCCGATGTAGACGGAGCTGATGGTGTTGAAGATATAGCTGAGGCCAACAATCCGGAGATAGGGGGCGCCCAACTCAATGAGCAGGTCGTTGTTGGTCACCAGAGCCATCACATGGAGGGGGAAGAAGAACAGCACAGCGGCCACGGAAACCGCAATGATGAGCCCGGCGTAAAGGCTGACGCCCATACAGCGGTTGATGCTGTCGGTGTCCCCCTTGCCCCAGTACTGGCTGGCCAGGACGGAGAGTCCGCTGAGCAGGCCCAGGATGATGATCTGGAGCAGGTAGATGGGCGTGTTGGCGGCAGTGACAGCGGACAGCTCATTCTGCCCCAGCATACCCACCATGAAGGTGTCCACAAATCCCAGGGAAGTGGTGATGAGATTCTGCAGGATCAGCGGCAGAGCCAGCAAGAACAGCCGCTTGTAGAAGCCGGGCTCCCGATGAAGATGACGAAACATAAAAGACGAAACCTCTTGAAACTGAAAAGTAAAATTGCCTTACAGCATGGGCATCCGCGTGTCGTGGTGGCGCCGCAGGGCGTCCGCACAGGCATCGATGTCGCCCTTGTCAGTCTCCGGACCGAAGCTCAGGCGGATTACCCCGCCGGAGACCTTCTTGGATAGCTTCAAGGCCGCGATCACGTGACTGGGCTTGCCCTGATGGCAGGCGGAGCCGGCGGAGATGCAGACGCCCTGACTGCCCAGGTCATTGACAATATTTTGGCTGGGCCAGCCTACGAGAGAGATGGAGAGGATATGGGGCGCGCCGCCGGGGGCGGAGAGGATTTTCAAGTCGGGGATGGCAGACAGCCGCTCTGCGGCATAGTCCCGGATTTTCGCCATGCAGAGGAGTTTCTCCTCCAAATTTTCCCGCCGCAGCTCCACAGCCCTGGCAAAGCCCGCGATCTGGGCCGTGGCTTCAGTGCCGGCCCGAAGACCGCTCTCCTGCCCGCCGCCGGCCAGCAGCGGCTTTGGATTTCGGACCCTGGGACCGATGTACAGAGCGCCGATGCCCTTGGGCCCGCCGATCTTGTGGGCGGAGATGGTGAGGAAGTCCGCCCCCAGCGTTTTTGCGGAGCAGGGGACTTTCAAAAAGCCTTGGACCGCGTCGGTGTGCAGCAACGTCTGTGGGTTCTTCACTGCCAGGCCCCGGGCGATCTCAGCGATGGGATAGATGTTTCCCAGCTCGTTGTTCACCAGCATGCAGGACACCAGCGCCGTGTCCTGCCGGACGGCGGCGAGGACCTGCTCCGCAGAGAGGGAGCCGTCCTGAGCCGGGACAAGATACGTCACCTCGTATCCCTGCCGCTCCATCCAGCGGCAGGCTTCCAGCACGGCGCTGTGCTCCACTGCGGTGGTAACGATGTGGCGGCCCAGGTGGCGGTTCTGCCAGCAGGCGGCGGTGACAGCCCAGTTGTCCGCCTCCGTGCCGCAGGAGGTGAAGAACAGCTGCTTGGCCCCACAGCCCAGTGCGTCCGCCACGGTCTTCCGCCAGGCTTCCACCCGGCGCTTCATCTCCAGCCCCATGGGGTACTGGGAGCTGGGGTTGCCGAACTGTTCGGTGAGCACCTCATACATGGCATCCGCCACCGCCCGGGGAACGGGCGTAGTGGCGGCGTGGTCCAGATAAATCATGAAAAACGATCTCCTTGCAGTTGGGCCTTGCCCAACAGTAAAAATTACAGTATAATCGAAACGCATCAAGTTATTATATAAAGGTTTTGCGGAAAGTGCAAGGAGATTCCATGAAAGTTGCCATCTATACCTTGGGCTGCAAGGTGAACCAATATGAGACCCAGGCCATGGAGCAGGAGCTGCTGGCAAGGGGGCACACGCTCACGGAGTTTTCCGATGAGGCGGATGCCTATATCGTGAACACCTGCTCCGTCACGGCAGTCAGCGACCAGAAGTCCCGGCAGGTGATCCACGGCGTCCAGCGGAAGCACCCCGGCGCCGTGGTGGCGGTGTGCGGCTGCTATCCCCAGACCCACGTGGACGACGTGCGGAAGCTGGGGGTGGACCTGATCTCCGGCACCGGCGACCGGACGGGTTTTATCCGCCTTCTGGAGGAGGCCGCGGCGGAGAAGCGGCAGATCGAGGCCATCGACCAGCCTTTTGAGCGGCGGGTGTTCGAGGTCCTGCCCGCCGGCGGCCTGGGGGGCCGCACCCGGGCTATGCTGAAGGTGGAGGACGGGTGCGTCAACTTCTGTACCTACTGCATCATTCCATACGCCCGGGGACGGGTGCGGTCCCTGCCCGTCCCCACTGCCGTGGAGCAGACTCGGGCCCTGGCGGCAGAGGGCTACCGGGAGATCGTGGTGACGGGCATCGAGATCTCCTCCTGGGGCCAGGACCTGAAGAACGGAGAGACCCTGATCGACCTACTGGAGGCTGTCTGCACCGCCGCACCGGCTGTCCGCATCCGGCTGGGGAGCCTGGAGCCCCGGACCATCACAGAGGAGTTCTGCCGCCGGGCGGCCGCCCTGCCGAACCTCTGCCCCCAGTTCCACTTGTCTATGCAGTCCGGATGCGACGACACCCTGAAGCGAATGAACCGGAAATACGATACCACTCGATATGCGCAGTCCGTTGCACTTTTAAATCAATATTTTGACCACCCCGCTGTCACCACGGACCTCATCACCGGGTTTCCGGAGGAGACGGAGGAGGAATTTGCCCAGACGCTGGACTTCATCCGCCGGTGCGGCTTTGCCCAGATGCACATTTTCCCCTACTCCGTCCGGCCCGGCACCCCGGCGGCCAAGATGCATCAGGTGCCGAAGGCCGTGAAGGAAGAGCGGGCCCGCCAGGCGGCGGCGGTGGCGGAGGCGCTCCACCGGAACTATCTCGCGGCCTGTGTGGGAGCGGTGTATCCCGTCCTCTTTGAACAGCCCAAGGACGGCAGGTATTTCGGCCACGCACCCAACTATATGGAGGTGCTGGCGGACGGGACGGACCTGCATAACCAGGTGCGGAATGTGAAAGTCACCGGCACTGACGGAGCATCCCTGCTGGGTGAGCTTTTGGAGGACTGACATGAAGAGCCATTTCTTTGCCTACATCTCCCGGATGCGGTTCATCCAGCGGTGGGCCCTGATGCGCAACACCGCGCCGGAGAACGTCCAGGAGCACAGTCATCAGGTGGCCGTCCTGGCCCACGCTCTGGCGGTGATCCGCAACGAGAAGTTCGGCGGCCGCCTGGACCCCGGCGCCGTGGCGGTGGCGGCGCTGTACCATGACGCCAGCGAGATCCTGACCGGCGACATGCCCACCCCCATCAAGTACGACAACCCGGCCATCCGAAACGCCTACAAGGACGTGGAGGCGGTGGCGGAGGGCAAGCTGCTCCACATGCTGCCGCCGGAGCTTCAGGGGGTGTACGGGCCCATCCTGACGCAGTCCGACCCGGAGGTGCGGCAGGTGGTGAAGGCGGCGGACAAGCTCTCCGCTTATATCAAGTGTGTAGAGGAGCTGAAAGCCGGCAACAACGAATTCCGGCAGGCCGCCGGCCAGACCCGGAAAGCCCTGGAGGGCTATGAACTGCCGGAAGTGACGTACTTTCTGGAGACCTTTATGGACAGCTTCTCCCTGACCCTGGACGAGCTGCAGTGAACAAAGAACCGCCCTGGCGCACAGCGCCAGGGCGGTTCTTCGTTTACTTGTTCAGCTTGGAGCAGATCAGCCCGCCCAGGCGGCGGACACCCTCCTCGATCAGGTCCTCCGGCGTGTTGCCGAAGCTCATGCGCATACAGTTCTTCCCCTGGCCGTCCCGGTCGGAGAAGAAGCCCTCTCCCGCCACAAAAGCCACGTTCACAGCCGGGTCTGTGGAAGACTCCTGCAGCAGGGCGGAGGTGTCGATGCCGCCGGGCAGCTCCACCCAGGTGAAGAGGCCGCCGTCCGGATTGCTGTGCTTGGTACCGGCGGGGAAATACCGGTCGATGCTCTGGAGCATCACGTCCCGGCGCCTGCGGTACAGGTCGCAGATCATCTGGTGGTGGGCCGGGTAACAGCCCCGCTTGAAGAACTCCGCGCAGAGGATCTGGGGCAGCATGGAGGTGTGGGAGTTGGTGGCGGACTTCACGTCCACCAGATGCTGGATGGTCTCCGTATCCGCCACCACATAGCCCAGGCGGGAGCCGGGGGAGAAAATCTTGGAGAAGCTGCCTGCCATCACCACATGGCCTGTGGTGTCGAAGTGCTTGATGGGAGGCAGGTCCTCTCCGCTGTACCGGATATCCCGATAGGGGTCGTCCTCCAGCACCAGCACGTCGTATTTGGCGGCCAGCTCCGCCACGGCCTTCCGCCGCTCCAGGCTGAGGGTGCGGCCGCTGGGGTTCTGGAAGGTGGGAATGACATAGATCATCTTGGGATGGCACTGCCGGATCTTCCGCTCCAGATCCTCCGGGATCAGGCCGTTGTCATCCATGGCCACACCCACGCACTTGGCCTCGAACATATCGAAGATCTCCACGGACTGGACGAAGGTGGGGGCCTCCACCAGGATCACGTCGCCGGGGTCGATGTACGCCTGGCAGGCCAGGTTGATGCCCTCCAGGCCGCCGGTGATGATTATGACGTTGTCCACGCCGCAGTCGATGCCCTTGGGAGCCAGCAGCTCCCGGACCACCACCTCCCGCAGGTCCCGGATCCCCTCAATGGGGCCGTACTGCAGGGCCTCCACGCCCCGGGTGTCCGTCCGCAGCACCTCGTCGGCCAGCTGGCGGATGGTGTCCACCGGCAGGGCCTCTCTGGCGGGGGAACCGCCGCTGAAGGAGATGATGTCCGGGTTGGTCATGGACCCGAACAGTCCTTTGACCACATTGGCCGTGAAGGCCATTTTTTCCATACGCTTGGCATAAGGCACCATTCTGCGCTGTCCTCCATTTCAAGGGCGCGCCCTTCCGGCGCGCCGCTGTGTGATTTGATCGTTTCAGTATACCACACCAGGCGGGAAAACTCAATTCCCCAAAAACAAGCCGTCCCGGGGCATTGCCCCGGGACGGGAGGATGGTCATTCCAGGGGAATTTGGATGTCTCCCACCTGCACGGCGGCGACCTGGCTCACGTCCAGCAGGTCCTGGAACTGGCTGGTGAAGTCTGCTGAGGAGAGATACTCGTCCTCTGTATTATGGCTGCCGCCTCCGGTAAATCCGAAGATCAGGTCCACGGCTGGCAGGATGCTGCCATCCCGCAGCAGCAGGGAGGTGTCCGACACCAGCTCCTCTGTATCCCGATAGGCGGTGCCGCCGGAGACCTCCACATAGATGGACAGGGGG
The DNA here is from genome assembly GCF_000469445.2 of Oscillibacter sp. KLE 1745. NCBI lineage: Bacteria > Bacillati > Bacillota > Clostridia > Eubacteriales > Oscillospiraceae > Oscillibacter > Oscillibacter sp. KLE 1745. The sequence continues at coordinate 19,995 of NZ_KI271702.1, forward strand.
GACAGGACGGCCCGGGCGGAGAAGCCGCCGTGCCGGTAGGATCCCGTCAGGGTCTGCGAGACTGCGGACGGCTGGAAGGTGAGGATAGCGGGGTGGTTTGTCACCGCTGTGTCCACACCGTTCACCCGTAGGACAGGCGGCGTCACCAGCAACGTCAGGGGCTGGGCGGTGAAGTCCAGGCTGTCCGCGTCTCCGGTGATATTACAGAGATAGGAGAGTGTATTGGTGGCTGGATCGTAGCCGGCCTCCCCCAGGCCGCTGGAGCCATTGACCCTGCCAATGCGGTTCAGCGTGCTTTCCGACTTCCCGTAGAAGATACGGGTGAGCGGATCTGTCCAGTCCAGTGTTGCCCAGGTATCCTGCTCGGCCGCTTTCAAATCCTCCCAGGCAATATCGTCTGTGGCGTAATAGGTGACCATTGGAAGTTTGATGTCGTCCTTTTGGGTGTTCTCCCGGCTGTTGTAAGCTATCTCCACGGTTTCCGGATCCACCGAGTCCGGCAGCTGGTAGTCCAGGATCAGGTAGATGCTCTTTTCATCCACCAGCGCCTCCCGGATGGTCAGTGTTACGTCATCACAGACGGAGGTCATGTTGACTGGCTGGAAGGCCTTTTCGGCCATGGGGGTCTCCGCCCCCTCCGGGCCAAACCGGTCTGAGAAGATGTCATCCCAGTCCACCAGCACTGCTGCCCCCACGGACAGCGTCAGTACAACAGCCAGCACCGCAGCCAGCAGCGCCTTTCGGAAAAATCCCCGGGGGCGGTAGACGGCGGTCCGGGCCTGAGGTTCCGGCTCCGCGGACAAAACAGCCTCCCGCAGCTGCTCCTCCAGCTCCGGCGGGGGCGCGCAGTGTTCCATTGACTCGTGATAGCGATTCATAAGCTCTCCTCCCATGTGTTCCGCAGGGCGTCCCGGCCCCGCTTCAGCCGCATTTTCACCGTGGGCACCGTCACCCCCAGGAGCCGCGCGATCTCCCGGAGGGTGTAGCCCTCGTAGTAGTGGAGGTGAAGGACTGTCCGCTGGGACTCCGGCAGGGCGGCCACGTGGTCCAACAGGCCCAGCTCCTCCGGCGTGACGGCGGCGGAGGCGGCCTCCAGCGGCAGCTCGGACCGGTTGGATCGCTTCCAGGCGTCCCGACACTGGTTCAGGGCCACCCGGAACAGCCATCGCCGCTCGTGGTCCGGAGAGGTAAAGACCGGCGCCCGGTACAGCCGCTTGCAGAATACCTCCTGCAAAATGTCCTCTGCGTCCGCCGGGTTCTTCATCTGGATTAGGCAGAAACGGTACAGGGAGGGCCCGTAGGTCCGGTACACCTGCTCAAAGAGCTGTTCCGCTTCGGTCACTGGCCTCACCTCTTTCTGCTGTGATTACGAGTGAGCGGGGCAAAAGGTCACAAAGAACTGCAAAAACTCCCCGGCTTCTGCCGGGGAGTTTCAGTTCAGGGCATCCGCCTGCTGTGTGAAGAGCTCCGTCACCCGCTCTGCCGTGGCGGGGCAGGAGGTGAGCGCCGGGTCCTGTGCCAGCAGCTGCTCCGCTGCCTGACGGGCCTCCTGCAGCAGCTGGGTGTCGCAGCCCAGATCCGCCACCTTCAGCCCCGGCAGGCCGTGCTGGCGCGCTCCGAAGAAGTCACCGGGGCCCCGGAGCCGCAGGTCCTCCTCCGCGATCTGGAAACCGTCAGTGGTCTTGGTCATGACCTTCAGTCTCTGCCTCGTCTCCTCGTTTCGGTTGTCGGAGATCAGGATGCAGTAGGACTGATGCTTCCCCCGGCCCACCCGGCCCCGCAGCTGGTGGAGCTGGGAGAGGCCGAACCGCTCCGCGTTCTCGATCACCATCACCGCGGCGTTGGGCACATCCACCCCCACCTCGATGACGGTGGTGGACACCAGAATGTCCGTCTCGTGGGCAGCGAAGGCGGCCATGACGGCGTCCTTCTCCTTGGGCTTCATCTTGCCGTGGACGAAGGCCACCTTGAGATCCGGAAACACCTCGGACTGGAGCTTTTTGGCGTATTCCGTCACCGCCTTGCGCTCGTCGGGGAGCTGGTCATTCTCCTCTACCATGGGACAGACGATATAGGCCTGGCGGCCCTCGCCCACCAGCTTGCGGATGAAGCGGTACACCCGCTGGTGATAGCCCCCGGTGACGGCGAAGGTCTGCACCGGCTGGCGGCCGGGGGGCAGCTGGTCGATGATGGACACGTCCAGGTCTCCGTAGAGGATCAGGGCCAGGGTCCGGGGGATGGGGGTAGCGGACATGACCAGAATGTGGGGGTGGTCCCCCTTGGCGGCCAGTTCCGCCCGCTGGGCCACACCGAAGCGGTGCTGCTCATCCGTCACCACCAGGCCCAGGTCGCGGTAGGCCACGCTGCCGGTGATGAGGGCGTGGGTGCCGATGGCAAAGTCGATCTCCCCGCTCTCCAGTTGCTGAGTGATGGACCGTTTCGTCTTGGCGGTGGTGGAGCCGGTCAGCAGGGCGCACCGGATACCCAAATTTTCCAGCAGAGGGGCCAGGCCCTGGTAGTGCTGCTGGGCCAGGATCTCCGTAGGGGCCATCAGGGCCGCCTGGCGGCCATTCTTCACCATGAAGTACACGCAGGCGGCGGCCACCATGGTCTTGCCGGAACCCACGTCTCCCTGACAGAGCCGGTTCATGGGCGTGCCGGAGCGCATGTCCGCCAGTGCTTCCTCCACACAGCGGCGCTGGGCGTCCGTCAGGGTGAAGGGCAGGGCACGGTAGAAAAGCTCCATGTCCACGCCGCCACAAGGGGGCACGTGGACCACCTCCCGGCGGGAGCGGAGCCGCTCCAGCCCGATGGTGAAGAGGAACAGCTCCTCAAAGGCCAGCCGCCGCCGGGCCAGGTCCAGGGCCTCCGCGCTCTCCGGGAAGTGGATGTTCTCATAGGCGTACTCGATGCGGCAGAGCTGATGATGCTGCCGCACACGGTCCGGCAGCACGTCCGGCAGGATGTCCGCGCAGGCGTCCAGCCCCTGGCGGATGGACCGGGACAAAATCAGCTGGCTGACTCCGGCGGTAAGGGGATAGATGGGCACGATGCGGCCGGTGACCTCCCGCCGCCCCTCCGGCTCCACCACAGGATTGGCCATCTGATGCCGGAGGAGGGAGCCCTCCGCCCGACCATAGAAGATATAGGTCTCTCCCTGGTGCAGGCTGTTTTTCAGCCACGCCTGGTTGAAAAAGGTCACATCCAGGGTGCCGGTGTCGTCCACCGCCCGGAGCTTCACCAGATCCAGCCCCTTGCGGATGTGGGAGATGGTGGGCGGGGACGCCACCATGGCGGCCACGCCGGCGGTCTCGCCGGGCACCAGGTCCGCAATGCGCCGCAGGGCAGAGCGGTCGTCGTAGGCCCGGGGGAAGTAAGAGATCAGGTCCCGCAGGGTGGCGATGCCCAGCTTGCCCAGGGCCTTGGCCCGCTGCTCCCCGATGCCCTTGATGTACCGCACATCTGTGTTCAGGTCCGCCATGGAATCACCTCCCGCCTTGCAAATTATTGGTCTCCATTATATAATGGCGCCGGAGAAAAAACAAGGAGATGGGCGCATGGTCACCTGGAAGAAGTGGGCGGCCCGCGGAGTCTGATGTGTGGGTTTGTTCGGCGGGATGATCGCGGCTGGAACCGGTCTGTGGCCCCTGGGACCCATTGGACCAGCAGCAGTGATGATGGTGTTGGGGGCTGGTCCTGTGGAGCAGGCAATACAGCGGTGTTCGTGTGCCCTTCCTGCGGCGCAGAGTTATCGGGACAGGACTTCCGATCATCCAGGTGGAGTCCGGATGGGACTGATGCATTGCCGCAGTTGTGGAGCGATGTTTCCCGTAGAGGAATGCCGCAGAAAAGAGCCATAAAAAAGAGCCCGGAATCCCGGGCACTTTTTTTGTAACAAAACTACTGCCCATGCGTCCTATGGCAGAGAGGAGGGGAGGCCGTGCCGGATTTTGAGGAGATCTATCAGACGTATTTCGCCGACGTGTACCGCTACATCCTGGCCCTCAGCCGGGACGCCCACACGGCGGAGGAGGTGACCCAGGAGACCTTCTTCCGGGCATTGGCCTCCATCGACCAGTTCCGGGGGGACTGCCAGCTGCGGGTATGGCTGTGCCAGATCGCCCGGAACCAGTACCTCTCGCTGTGCCGGGAGCGAAAGCACCGGGGAGAGCTGGAGCAGGAGTCGGGGGACGACGGGCTGGAGTGCGGCTTTGCGGACCGGGACGCCGCCAAGCGGCTCCACCGGCTGCTCCATGACCTGCCGGAACCCTACAAGGAGGTGTTCTCCCTGCGGACCTTCGGGGAGCTGCCCTTTGCCCAGATCGGGGAGCTCTTCGGCAAGACGGAGTCCTGGGCCCGGGTCACCTACTTCCGGGCCCGCCAGAAATTGAAGGAGGGATTTGATGGACCAGCTGGACCATGATATCGTACAGGACCTGCTGCCCCTGTACCACGACGGCGTCTGCTCGGACAAGAGCCGGGCGGCGGTGGAAGAACACCTGCAAACCTGTGAGGCGTGCCGTGCCGCCCTAACGGCTATGGACGCGCCCCTGCCGGAGGTGGAAAAGGCCGCCGATGACGCGGCGGTAGCAGTGAAAAAAATATCCGGTGAGTGGAAGAGGGGCAAGCGCCGGGCCCATATCATTGGCGTGATTGTTGCCGTGGTGGTATGCGCGGCCGCCGCAGTGGGGATTTGGACCCTCACTACATGGACGTGCATCCCCATGGATGGCGGGGACTATACGCTGGATGTTTACCGGCTGAAGAGCGGAGGCGTGGGGGTCCACTGGGATTTTCGGGAGGGCCGGGAGACCTGGTATGCCCTGACATTCCGGGAGGAGGCGGACGGACTTCACTACTATCTGGAGCGGCCCATTCTCCGGGTGGAGTTGTTTGACTTTGACAGCAACTATAACCGGGGCGGGGACGCCATGTTTGAAAGCTGGTCGGATGATGCCATGGAGACCGAAGCGATCTACTTCGGCTTGGGTGAGGATGCCGTCTTGCTGTGGAAAGAGGGCGAGGAGGTGGACTTGCCCGCCGCCACCGCCGCCCAGGAGGAGATGTGGGCGATTGCGGAACTGCCACCGCAGGAGGTGCCGCAGGAATGAGAAAAGATGTCATTCCAGTGGAAGATGCACAGGGCGGGCCGCGCAGCCCGCGGCGTTTCCTCCGTCTTCTGGCCCTGCTCCTCGCCGCCTTCGCCCTGCTCTCCGCTGTGTGGTATTTCACAGCCTACCGGCCCTATGATGTTTACATGGAGGCCCTGCGGGCCCAGCCCGGGTGGCGGGAGGCTCCGGCCCTCCCGGGGTGCGGCACGGATGGGGAGGGTTACAACTGTAATGTGGCCCGGCCTGGATTTCTCCATTGGACGGGGAATCTGGGGATTGGCATGCCGAACCTGACGCTGGAAAACGGGGAGGAGGTGGGCTTCACAGATTCCCTCCTGATCTGGCCCCGGATGACCGGCGAGCCGGAACTGGGCGTCCTTCTCTTTGAGTATGACTTTCAGGAGGACGGCGTCACCTGTGCCGGCCACCAGCTCTACATTACGGCGGCGGGAGAGTACCGCCCCTATGGAGATGCGGCGGAGGACGCGGCCAATGCGCAGCTGCTGGCGGAGCACCAGGAGAACGTGGAGACGTTGCTGTCCCGGGCCCGGGAGATCTGGGGCCTGCCGTGACTCACAGGCCATGGAGCAAAAACCAGGCGGCCCGCCGGGATCTCCC
>NZ_KI271703.1:0-21489 GCF_000469445.2 Oscillibacter sp. KLE 1745
GCCGCCCCACAAGGGGCGGCCCGTTTTTTATGGGACATATACCGTTTTCAGAGGAGGATCTGTCCCGGATTTCAGCCGGTTCTCTCAGCCCACTTCCAGGAAGCGGACCACGCCCTGGTACACATACAGCGTGGCGCTGTCTGCATAGGCTCTGGCCTCGGTGAGGGTGACCCAGCTCTTGGTCTGCGTGTTGTAGCAGGGGACGCTGGCAGGGACCGTGTAGGTCCGGCCGTTCACCGTGACGGCACCCTTGCCGCTCCAAGCGGTGTTGGGCACGTTCCGCAGCTCGTCAGGATAGACCAGGCTGCCGATCCGCTGGGTGTTTCCAGAGGTGACGATGGTGATGCCCACGATGTCGCCGTTGCGCACCACATAGCCGGTCTCAAAGGTGGGCGTGCTCTTGCCCGCACCGTATTCCACAGACAGCTGGGCATTGCCCTCCCGGTTGCCCTCTTCGTCATAGTTCGCGGTATAGTTGGCGCGGCCGAAGATGTAGCCGCCGCCGATGGCGGAATTCAGCACGATGACCTTCACCCTGCCTGCCCAGTCGGTGCCGGCGTAGGTGATCTGGGAAGCGGGCACGCTGCCGTCCGCGATCTGGGACAGGCTGATGGCGGTGAGGCCGCTGCCGTCGTTCTGGAAGACAACCACATTGTCCGCCAGATTCCGGCTGCCCAGCTTGCGCTCCGCCACATTCAGCTCGCCGGAGACGCCGCCCGTCAGGCGGGTCAGGGACAGGCCGCCCTTCCGGCTGGAGGAGACCCGCACCAGCTGGCCGTTCAGCCGCTCCACATCGCTGGCGGAAAGACTGACCGACCCCTTCACCTGGATGCCGCAGAGCAGGTCCACCGTGGCGCTGCCGCTGGAGACCTCGGCGATGCCGATGGCATTGCCGGTGGCCGTGTTGCCGCTGGCCGCCACCGCGCCGGCCACCTGATTGTCCTCGGTCAGGAGCAGAGTGATCTGGTCGCCGGGCTTGAACTGGGAGACCGTCTGCATAGCGGTGGGCAGCACGTTGAACTCATAGCCCAGGACCGTGATCTTCGTGGGCTCCTTGGGATTGGGATAACAATCCTCATAGTAGCCGGTAATCCGGGTGTCGCACACGCGGATGGAGTTGGTGGTGCTGGAATAGGTTGCCACGTCGTACTTGCGCATATCCCCGGCCGTGGCGGGCAGGCCGTTCTTGTAGATGGCGTATCCGCTGGTGCCGCCGGCCAGAGAGCTGAAGCCCGAGGTGGACCCCTTCTCATAGATGATGACCGCCTCGTTGGACGTGGTCCCGCCGCCGCCGACGAACACATAGTCCACACCGCCGCCTGCATCCAGATACAGCGTCAGGGAGGTGCCCGCGTTCAGCCAGGAGTAGACCTCGCTCCACACGGACTCCTTGCCGTTGTAGTAGACGCCGGTGTCGTTGTCCATAACGTACTTGGTACCGGTGGTATCCGTCAGCTCCGTGGCCTTGGCCGTGGAGAGGACCACGACCTTGCTGCTGCCCACGGAATCCGGCACAAAGGTCAGGGCTTCATTACCGTTCTTGCTGAGCAGCAGTGTCCCCTTGGTGCCGTTGAGCATTCCGTTGGAGACCTTGCCGTCCGCCAGGGAGTAAACTGCGCCGGAGGCCATCTGCAGCGCCGTTCCGGCGCCCCGCGGTCCGTCAGCCGTGGAGGAGACCAGCATCTGGCCCGTCCGGGTCTCGCCCAGTGTGGCGAGATAGCTGCCGCCCTCTTTCTGGTCCGCCCGAAGCAGATTCAAAAAGAGCTTGGCCGCCTGTCCGCGGGTCAGGCCTTCGTTTCCAGTTCCGCTGACGCCGTCGGTCAGGCCGATGAGCGCGGCTTCCGCCATATAGCTGTCCGGCCAGACGCCGCCGACGTCTTCGTCCTTGTAGCCCAGCATCCGCAGCAGGATGGTCACCGCCTGGCCCACGGTCACCGTGCGGTCGGGGTGGAATTTCCCGTCTGCGTAGCCGGAGATGATGTTTTTGCCCTTGGCGGCCATGTTGATATACGGCGCCGCCCAATAAGAGGGCTTCACATCCGAAAATACCGTGACGGTCCGGTAGCGTCCCAGCTCATTGCTGCCGTTCATGGCGTAGACCGCCATCTTGCAGAACTGCGCCCGGGTGAGGACAGTGCCGGGGCGGAAGGTCCCATCCCCATAGCCGTCCAGCACACCGAGCAGACGCAGGGATTCCACCGCCACTGCCGTGCTCTTGTCCCCGACATCGGAAAATGTGACTGCTGCGGTATTGGCCGCCCCCGCCGGCACCGCCAGCAGGGAAACCGCCATGCACACGGCCAGCAGGAATGTCATGATTCGTCTCTTCATCAGTCTCTCCCTCTCATTCTGCCCGCAGTGCTTCCACGGGCTGGAGCCTGGCGGCCTTTGCCGCCGGATAAATGCCGAACAAAATTCCCAGCGCCACCGACAGCGTGAAGGCGCACAGGGTAATCCACGCCGCCGGGTAGATGGTCATCTGGAACATCAGCCGTCCCACCAGCAGGCTGCCGCCGGTGCCGATGAGGATGCCGATGATGCCGCCGATGCCGCAGAGCATGGCCGCCTCGATGAGGAACTGGATGACGATGCTGCTCCGCTCGGCACCAATGGCCCGGCGGATGCCGATCTCCCGGGTCCGTTCGGTGACGGTCACCAGCATGATGTTCATGATGCCGATGCCGCCCACCAGCAGGCTGATGGCGGCGATACCGCCCAGAATCAGGGAGATCATGCCCATCTGCTTGTTCTGCTCCTGCTGCCAGGAGTTCTCCTGGTCCACCTGGAAGCCGCCTGCGTTGGGATTAACCACTCCCTTCAAAAAGCCGCCGATGCGGGAGCTGGCCTCGATCATGTCCTCGCTGCTGCGGGTCTTCACGATGAACTGCTCCGGTGCGTCGCCGCCCAGCACCCGGCGGGCGGTGTAGGGCAGAATGATGACATTGTCGATCTGGCTGGCGGATGCGCTTTCACCGGTAAGGCGGGGGGCATAGACCCCCACCACCTCAAAGCTCTGCCCGTTGAGCTGGAGCACCTTGCCCACGGGGTCCGCGGCGTCGAAGAAGATCTTCGCCGCCCGGTCCCCCAGCACACATACCTGCTTGTAGCCCCGGATGTCCAACACGGACAGGTCCCGGCCGGAGGCCAGCGCCAGGTTGTTGCAGATGCTGTACTGGTCGCTGCCGTAGTAAATGCTGGGCGGCACGTCGCCGGTGAGATTGCCGTTTTCATCGTAATTATAGCTCATATTGGCGGTGCTCTTGGTCCCGTATACCACCGTGGCGTTGCAGTACGCCTGGGGCGTCACGCCCAGCACATACTCCTTGATGCTGTTGCAGTAGTCGTACAGCGCCGGAAAGTAATCCTGACCCAGGCTGTTGCCATCTTCGTCATACAGGTAGTTCCAGATGTTGACGGTGAGCTTGTTGCTGCCCATGGCCTCGTACTGCTCCATGGTCTTTTCCGTATAGCCGTTGATGGCGGACACGATGGTCATCACCGCCGCGATGCCGATGATGATGCCCAGCATGGTCAGGGCGGACCGGCCCTTTTTGCCCCAGATGGACTTCCACGCCATCTTCACGGCCTGTTGGATATTCAAAGCCAGTCCACCTCCTGCTCCCGGTCCTCAATGATTCTGCCGTCCGCCAGGCGGACGACCCGCCGGGCCGTGGCGGCGATGCCGTTATCATGGGTGATGAGAATGACGGTGCTGCCCTCCTTGTTCAGCTCCTGGAGGAATTTCAGCACCTCCTGCCCGGTGTGGGAATCCAGTGCGCCGGTGGGCTCGTCGGCCATGATGATGGGAGGCTTGGTGGCGATGGCCCGCGCAATGGCCACCCGCTGCTGCTGGCCACCGGACATCTCCACCGGCCGGTGCTTGATGCGGTTCGCCAGCCCCACCCGGGCCAGGGCCTCCAGGGCCATGTCCCGGCGGTCGTCGGCATTCACCCCCTGGTAGATCAGGGGCAGTTCCACATTTTCCAGCACCGTCAGGCTCTGGATCAGGTTGTACTGCTGAAAGATAAAGCCGATCTGCTTGTTGCGGATGTGGGACAGCTCCTTGTCCGTCAGCTCCCGGACGTCCGTTCCACCCAGGAGATACGTCCCCCGGGTGGGGATGTCTAGGCAGCCCAGCACGTTCATCATGGTGGACTTGCCGGAGCCGGACTGGCCCACCACCGCCACGAACTCGCCCTTTCCGATGGTCAGGGAGACGCCGTCCAGGGCCCGTACCTCGCTCTCCCGCCCTTCGCCATAGATCTTATAGACGTCCCGCAGCTCTACTAAGTTCTTCGCCATGGGCATCAACCCCACGCCTGCAGGGACTGGATCTGTGTGAAGACCTCGGTCCCCTCTTCCACACCGGACTTGATCTCCACATTGGAGTTGTCGGAGATGCCGATCTCCACCGGCACCGCCCAGAAGCCCTCCGGGATCTCCTCACTCAGGGTGGGCGTCTCAATGGCGTTGTCCGGCCGACTGCCCTTTACAAACACCACGTTCACGGTGGAGCCGTCCTCCTGGGTCACAGTACGCACGCACTGGAGAGGCAGGACCAGGCAGTTGTCATTCTCACTGGCAGTTAGAGTGTAGTCGATATAGCTGTTGACCTGCAGGGTGCCCTCGCTGTTGTCCGCCGAGATGGTGATGGGATAGGTCGCCACGCCGTTGTTCACCGTGCTGGAGAGGCTGACCGTCTCCACGGTGCCGAAGGCCGGGGTCCCCCACTGGCTCAGCTCCACCGGCATCCCCGGCTTGATGTAGCTGATGTTCCGCTCGTCCACATTGGCGGTAATCACCACGCTGGAGGTGTCCGAGATGGTCACCACTGCGGTATTTGCAGCGATCTCATCGCCGGGCTGGATGGTCAGGCCGATTACCATGCCGTCAATGGGAGCCTTGGCGTTGCAGTTGGCCAGGTTCTCCTCCGCAGTCTTCAGCTCCTCCCGGGCAGTGTCCAGGTTCTGCTGGATGGTGAAGAGCTGGCTCTCGCTCTCCTCCCCGTCGATGCGCACCAGCACCTGGCCGGGCGCCACCTGCAGGTAGTCCACCAGATTGCTGGAAATCACCGTGCCATCCACCGTGGAAACCAGGTCGCCGGTGCGGTAGTACGCCAGCTTGCCGGCCTCATAGGGGTACACGGTCTCACCGTTCACAGTGGCGGTGGCAGACGCCACCATATCCGCCGTCAGGGCTCCCTCATTCTCCACGATGATGTCGGCGGAGAAGAGCTTGGACCCCTCCGGCGTGATGCGGCTGACCATGTGGACCGCCTCCACCGTGCCGGGAACGGAGGTCATCAGGGCAGGGATCGAAACATTCACCGTCTGTCCCACCTGCAGGTCGCCCGCATAGGCGTAGCTGTAATACTGCTCCAGCCGCAGACGGGTATCGTCGGAGAGGACCGCCACCTTCTGGCCCTTGGTGATGGAATCACCGGGATTCAGCGTCACGGTCTCCATCAGCTTGCCGGCATAGCCGGCGGAGAGATTCAGTCCTGCGATGTCTTTCTGGGCCTGGGAGAGCTGTTTCTCATAGCCTTCCACATTGCTCCGGGCCTTCTGCACGGCGGTCTCTGCCGCCGGAGAGTCGATGGTGAACAGCGGCGTGCCGGCAGTCACCGTCTCACCCTCCGCCACCAGCACATCCACCACTGTGCCGACAGTGGTGATGGTGATTGTCTCACTGCTCTTGGCCTTGGTCAGGCCGCTGCCCTGGACCGTGGAGGTGATGGAACCGTACTGCACAATGTCGGTGACCACCTCTCCCTCATCGCTGCTCTTGCCGCCCAGCACTTTCAGCAGCACCACCGCGGCGATCACCAGCAGCAGTGCCAGTATGCACAGGCGGATGATCCGGCGCCGCTTCTTCCGCGGGATTGCCTGCCACCGGGCTTTCAGGTTTACGCGCGTCTCCGCGGGGGCGGCGCTGTCCGCCGCCGTCTCCTCCATCGCCGGAGCGGTCGCTTCCTGTTCTACATTCTCCAGGTCTTTGACTTCAGCCATGGTATGTACTCCTCTTCTTGTTCTTCACAGATGCATCAACTGTATTGCTTATAATAGTACAGTATGTAGGGCAAAGCAATAACAAAACAGTTACAGTTTCTCCCGCGGCCTGTATCTCTTGTAACTTGCGGGTATGTGTGAAAAAGTGCTCCCCGGAAGCCGGGGAGCACTTTCAAGGTCATTCAGACCATGGCGGCGCGCCGGGCGCTGAAGCGCTGATAGAGGACGATGCCAACCACCAACACAAAGCCGGCGATGTCGGTGGCCGTGCCGGGAATCATCATACCCAGGCCGCCCACGGCCATGGCCACCCGCAGCAGCGCGGGGATGGGCCGGTACAGGAATCCGTTGAGGGCCGCCGCCACGCCGAAGATGCCCAGCAGGGCGCTGATGCAGATCTGCACCACCTGGAAGGCGCCGGTCACATCCACAAAGAGCATCTGGGGGCTGAAAGCGAAGATGTACGGCACGATAAAGGCCGCTATGGCCAGTTTCGTGGCGTTGAACCCTGTCTTCATGGGATCCGCCTTGGCAATGGCGCTGCCGGCATAGGCCGCCAGGGCCACCGGCGGCGTGATGTCCGCCACAATGCCGAAGTAGAACACGAAGAAGTGGGCCGCCATCTTGGTGACACCGATGGAGGGATCCATCAGGATGGGAGCGCAGGTGGCCGCCATGATGCAGTAGTTGGCGGTGGTCGGCACGCCCATGCCCAGCACGATGCAGCAGAGCATGGTCAGCGCCAGGGCGATAATCATGTGGCCGCCGGAGAGGCTGACGATTGTGCTCAACAGCTTGGAGGCCAGGCCCGTCACCGTGATGCAGCCGGAGATAATGCCGGCCACGCCGCAGGCCACCGCCACAGTGATGGAGCCCTTGGCGCCGCCCTCCAGGGCGTCGATGATCTTGCCGAAGGTGAGGAAGTCCTCCCGGTTGCTGCTCTTGCTGGCGATCTCCACCACGTTGTTGACCAGGCCTACGGCCACGGCCGCCACGATTGCGATGGCAGCGGAGAAGGCCATGGTGTACATGTTGGTGGAGACCATGACCACCAACAGCACCAGGGGCGCCAGAAGGTAGATCTTGGGCAGCAGCTGGCGCACGCGGGGCAGCTGCTCTCTGGGAATGCCCTTCAGGCCCAGCTTCTTGGCCTCCAGATGGACGGCGATGTAGATGCCGGTGAAGTACAGCACCGCCGGCAGGATGGCCCGCATGGCGATGGTGCCGTAGGGCTCGCCGGTGAACTCTGCCATCAGGAAGGCTGCGGCGCCCATGATGGGGGGCATGATCTGGCCGCCGGTGGAGGCAGCCGCCTCCACGGCGCCGGCGAACTCCGGCTTGTAGCCCGTCTTCTTCATCATGGGGATGGTGACGGAGCCGGTGGTGACGGTGTTGCCCACGGAGGAGCCGGACACCATGCCGCACAGGGCGGAGGAGATGACGGCCACCTTGGCGGGGCCGCCGGGGGCGGCACCGGCCACGGCATTGGCCAGGTTGATGAAGAACTGGGCGATGCCGGTCCTCTCCAGGAAGGCGCCGAAGATGATGAACACCACGATGAACTTGGCGCACACGCTGATGGGGCCGCCGAAGATGCCGTTGAAGGTGTAGAACATGGTGCGGATGACCTGATAGAGGGTCATCTTGAAATCTGCGCTGCCGCCCAGGTTGAAGAAAGTGTACACCAGCAGCACACCGGCCACGCACAGGATCGGCAGGCCCACGCACCGGCGGCACAGCTCCACCAGGGCCAGGATACCGATGAGGCCGATAATCATGTACAGGTCGTTCTGCATGACCCGGGCGGACATCTGGACCACGTTCTGGGCATTGACGGCGTAGAAAAAGTAGGCGCCGGGCCCGGCAATCAGCAGCACGATGTCATACCAGGGCATGTGGTTGACCCGCTCGTCCCCTTTTTTGGCCGGGAAGGTCAGGAAGCCGAACAGCAGGATCAGCCCCACGAACATGGGCAGCCGAACCTCCTGCCGGGTGGAAAGGAACACAGTGTCGATGATGCAGTAGGCGGAGAACGCTACCATCAGCCAGCGGATCACCAGCTTCGGCAGACCCTCCCAGACCCGGGTGTTGGACTCCCGGTCGTATTTTTTCATGACCGCCTCCACATCGGCGGCGGTCCCCACGGAGGTATCGTGGGCGCCGGTATCCTCCGGCGGCACAGGCTCCGTCTTGTGTTTCTTGAACAGTGCCATAGGGTCCCCTCTCATTTCGCAAGATATCTTCCAGGCCGGGACCGACCCGAAGTCAAGGAACTACGGCGGAGATTCCGCCGTAGTTCCCGATCAGGCTCCGCCTGAGATCACTTGGTGGGTACGTCAAAGCCCTTTTCGGCGAAGTACTTGGCCGCGCCGGCGTGATAAGGCACCGCGGTGACGCCGGAGGCAAATTCCACATCCAGCTCCCCTGCCTTGTCATGGGCCAGATTGTCCATGTTCTCAAAGATGGTGTAGCAGATGTTGTACACATCATCCTCAGACACATCGTCCCGGGCGATGACGGTGGCTACCACGGCTACGGTCTTGGTCTCCGGCACGCCCTCATAGGTGCCCTCGGGGATGATGTACTCCTCGTAGTAGGGAGAGGACTCCTGGAGCTTGGCAATATGCTCGTCATCCAGGCCCACCAGATAGGTGTCCTTGGCAGTGGCCAGAGTGGTGATAGCCACGGTGGGGGCGCCTGCCACCACGAAGGCGGCATCGATCTTGCCGTCCTGCAGGGCGTCGGCGCTGGCGCCGAAGTCCTGGTACTGGGCGTTGATGTCATCCTCTGTCAGGTCATAGGCGGCCAGGATATCCAGGGCGTTGTAGTACACGCCGGAGCCAGAGGCGCCGATGGAGACCGTCTTGCCCTCCAGATCCGCCACGGACTTGATGTCCGGGTCACAGGTGACGATCTGCACCTGCTCCATATACAGAGCAGCGACAGTGGAGAAATCCGCATAGGGGAACCCCTCAAACAGCCGCTCGCCGTTATAGGCGTAGCTCATCACGTCGGACTGGACGAAGCCCAGTTGGGCCACGTTCATCTGCATCTGCTCGATGTTGTCCTGGGAGCCGTTGCTGACCACGGCCGTGACCTTGGTTCCGTTGCCGTTGGTGGTGATGGCCTGCGCCAGCACGCTGCCGAAGCCGTAATAAGTACCCTGGTCGCCGCCGGTGCGGAATTTCAGCTCCGTGCCGGTGCCGGTGACGGAAGAGACGTTCCAGTTGGTCTGGGCAGCCTGCTCAGTGCCGGTGTCGGCGGGGGTATCCGTCTCCTCCGTGGAGGGATTGCCGCCGCAGCCCGTCAGGACCGCCGCCAGCATCAGCGCGGCAAGAAGCAGGGATAAGCACTTTTTCATGTTTCCATTCCTCTTTTCCTGTTAGTCGATACAGCTCGTATGTCGCTTTGCATATCATACCTTATCCTCATTCATTTTACAAGGTTTTTTTTACAATTTTTTAATATTTCTGCAAGTCCAATTTGCACAACCTTCATTTTCCCGTCCCACCTCTCTGAAATGCCGAAAGGCCGGCCCCACCGGGGCCGGCCTTCTGCGGCGTATGCTTATTTGATGACCAAGATGAGCTGGCCGCCCTTGACGGTCTCGCCCTCCTTCACCAGGATCTCCGACACCGTGCCGGACATCCGGGCGGTGATGGCGGTCTCCATCTTCATAGCCTCGATGGTGACCAGGGTCTGGTTCTTCTCCACGGTGTCGCCCACCTTGACGTTGAGCCTGCTCACCGCGCCGGGGATAGAGGAGCCCACCTGGCTCTTGTCCTCCGGGTCCGCCATGGGGACCTTGACAATGTTCTTCTGGGCCTCCTCGTCGGGCACCTGCACATCCCGGCGGATGCCGTTGAGCTCAAAGCTGACGGTGCGCATGCCCTCTTTGTCCACTTCGCCCAACCCTAAGTACTTGATGACCAGGGTCTTGCCGTCGGCGATGTTGACCTTGTTGGTCTCGCCCACCGCCAGACCGTGGAAGAACACATGGCTGCCCAGCCGCATGATGTAGCCGTACTCCTTCTGGTTCTTGACATAATCCTCCACTACCTTGGGATACAGGCAGTAGCTGAGGATGGCCCGCCAGGAGGGATCTGCATCAAAGGACTGCATCTCCCGCTTCTTCTCCTCAAAGTCCACGGGGGGCAGCAGCTCACCGGGACGGCAGGTGATGGGCTTCTTGCCCTTCAGGACCACCCGCTGCAAATCCTTGGGGAACCCGCCTGCAGGCTGGCCCATCATGCCAGAGAAGTAGCTGACAACGCTGTCCGGAAAGGCCAGGCTCTCGCCCTTCTCCACGATGTTCTCCGGGGTCAGGTTGTTCTGGGTCATGAAGATGGCCAGGTCACCCACCATCTTGCTGGAGGGCGTCACCTTCACAATGTCGCCCACCATCTCATTGACCTTACGGTAGTTCTCCTTGACCTCCACAAACCGGTCGCCCAGGCCCAGAGACTCCACCTGGGGCTTCAGGTTGGTGTACTGACCGCCGGGGATCTCGTAGCGGTAAATATCCGTGGTATTGTACTCCAGGCCGCCCTCAAAGGAGTCGTAACGCTTACGCACATCCTCCCAGTAATCAGTGAGGGTCTGGAGCCGGTCCAGATCCAGCCCGGTGTCCCGCTCTGTGTCCTTCATGGCCGCCACCACGGCGTTCAGAGAGGGCTGGCTGGTCATGCCTGCCATGGAGCTGATGGCACAGTCCACCACGTCCACACCGGCCTCGGCGGCCAGCAGCAGCGCCGCCACCTGATTGCCGGTGGTGTCATGGGTGTGGAGCTGGATGGGAATGCCGATCTCCTGCTTCAGGGTGGACACCAGCTTCTTGGCGGCGTAAGGCTTCAGCAGGCCGGACATATCCTTGATGGCAAGCATGTGGGCACCCCGGTGCTCCAGCTCTTTCGCCATCTTCACATAGTAGTCCAAGGTGTACTTGTCCCGCTTGGGATCCAGAATGTCGCCGGTGTAGCAGATGGTGGCCTGGCAGATCTTGTCCTGCTTGAGGACCTCATCCATGGCCACCTCCATGCCGGGGATCCAGTTCAGAGAGTCGAAGATCCGGAACACATCGATGCCGCTGCGGGCGGCCTCCTTGATGAACTCCCGGATCACGTTATCGGGATAGTTGGTATAGCCCACGGCGTTGGCGCCCCGCAGCAGCATCTGCAGCAGCAGGTTGGGGGCCTTCTCCCGGATCAGGTCCAGCCGCTCCCAGGGGGACTCGTGGAGGAAACGGTAGGCCACGTCAAAGGTGGCGCCGCCCCAGCACTCCAGAGAGAAAGCATCCGCCAGGATCTCGCTGGTGCCCTCCATACCCTTGACGATGTCCCGGGTGCGGACCCGGGTGGCCAGCAGGGACTGGTGGGCGTCCCGGCAGGTGGTGTCGCAGATCAGCAGCTTCTTCTGCCCCAGCACCCAGTCCGCCACGGCCTTGGGTCCCTTGGCGTCCAGCATCTGCTTCAGGCCATCGGGCCGGTTGCCGGTGACCGGTGGGAACCGGCAGGGATCGTACATCTTGTGTCCGTCCCGCTCCTTCACCACGATGTTCCCGATGTACTTGAGCATCTTGGTGGCCCGGTCCTGGCCCTCGTTCAGCTCAAACAGCTCCGGCGTCTCGTCGATGAACTTGGTGTGGCAGCCTCCCGCCAGGAAGGTGGGGTTCTGCAGGATGTTGGAGATGAAGGCGATATTGGTCTTGACGCCCCGGATGTGGATCTCCCGGATGGCCCGTCCGGCCTTCAGGCACACGCCCTGAAAGGTGTTATCCCAGGTGGTGACCTTCAGCAGCAGGGAGTCATAGTAGGGGGAGATCTCGCTGCCCACGCCGGCGGTGGCCGCGTCCAGCCGGACGCCGAAGCCGCCAGGAGACCGGTAGGAGGTGATCTTGCCGGTGTCGGGAGCGAAGTTGTTGGACGGGTCCTCGGTGGTGACGCGGCACTGGATGGCGTAGCCGTTCAGGTGCAGGTCACTCTGCTTCCTGATGCCGATGCGGGGATCGCTGAGGGGACAGCCCTCGGCGATCAGAATCTGAGAGCGCACCAAGTCCACGCCCGTCACCATCTCGGTGACGGTGTGCTCCACCTGGATACGGGGGTTCATCTCGATGAAGTAGTGGTGCCCTTCCCTGTCCACCAGGAACTCCAGGGTGCCGGCGTTCACATAGCCCACGTGCTTTGCGATCTTCACCGCGTCTTCATACAGGGCCTGACGGATCTTCTTGTCCACGGAGAAGGCGGGGCTGAACTCCACCACCTTCTGATAGCGCCGCTGGAGAGAGCAATCCCGCTCGAACAGGTGGACCACGTTGCCCTCTTCGTCGCCCAGCACCTGCACCTCGATGTGCTTGGGCTCCACCAGGAACTTCTCCATGAAGATGTCGTCATTGCCGAAGGCCTTCTTGGCCTCCGCCTTCACCAGATCGAAGTTGGTGCCCACCTCTTCCACGGTGTCACACCGGCGCATACCGCGGCCGCCGCCGCCGGCGGCCGCCTTGAGAATGACGGGGAAGCCGAACTCCATAGCCAGCTTCTGAGCAGCCTCCCGGCTCTTCAGGGGCTCTGTGGTGCCGGGGGTGGTGGGTACGCCGCAGGCCACGGCGATCTGCTTGGCGGACAGCTTGTCGCCCATCAGGTCCAGAACCTGGGAGGAGGGTCCGATGAACTTGATGCCCGCAGCCTCGCAGGCCCGGGCAAAATCCGCGTTCTCACTGAGGAAACCGTAACCGGGGTGAATGGCATCGGCGCCGTGCTTCTTAGCCAGCTCGATGATCCGGGGGATGTCCAGATAGGCGCCCAGGGGGCTCTCGTTCTCTCCGATCAGATAGGACTCGTCCGCGGCGGTGCGGAAGAGGCTGTATACGTCCTCATTGGAGTAGATGGCAATGGTCTGGAGGCCCAGGTCGTGACAGGCCCGGAAGATCCGCATGGCGATCTCGCCCCGGTTGGCGACCAGGACCTTCTTGAATGCTTGGCTCATATATCGTTCCTCCTTCTCTCCGCCGGCAGGCGGGAATCTTTTGGTTCAGCTTAGTATACACCAACCCCGCCGCCGGTTGCAACGGCTTCCAGCCCGGATTTGTCAATTTTATCCCGCCGTCATATTTTGAGCCTGGCTGATGGGGCGCTTTGTCTATTTCAGCAGGTCTTATGTCTGCTATCAGCGGCACTGCGGCCCGCCGGGGGCACAAAAAAGACGGCGCCCTCAGGGCGCCGTCTCCGGCTCATCTCAGGCGGTCCTGCCAGCGGCTGCGAAGCTGAACCACCCCCGGGCGTCCCGCAGGACACCGGAGAAGCCGTCCCGCAGTGTCCAGCCCGTCACGCTGGTGTAGAGGGGCGCCACGGCCCCCTCCTCCAGCAGCAGGGCCTCCGCATCGTGGAGGCAGCCCATCCGGGCCTCCCCCTCCTCCGCGCCGGCGATGACCGACAGCAGGGTATCATAGGCGCTGTTGGCGTATTTACCCAGGTTCTCCGGCTTATCGGAGCCCCACTGCATCAAAAAGCACTCCGCATCGTTGCCCAAAGCCCGGATCTCCGTTCCTGCCAGGGTGAAGGTCCCCTCCTGCAGGGCGGTGTCCAGTTCTTCCCGGCTGACGCCGCGGGCCGTCACCTGGAGGCCCAGGGCGCTCTGCCAGGCGTCTACCAGCGCCTGGGCCACGGCGGCGCCGTTCCCCTCGTCCACGTAGAGATATTCCAGCTCCCCCAGGTCCCGGGCGTCGGCGTATCCGGCCTCCGCCAGCAGGCCGCGGGCCTCCTCCGCCAGCTCGTCCCGGTGCGCGGGGTCGTTGTCCAGCAGCACGCCGCCATCTGTACGGAAATCCTGCTCCCCGCTCCCCGGCACGCCGGGAGGGATCAGGCCCTCAGCGGCATACGCCGTGGCGCCCGCCGCCTCAGCAGCGGCAGAACGGTCCGCCGTCAGAGTCAGCGCCCGACGGACCCGGGCATCCATCAGCGTATCCTGCGCGCAGTTGAACACCACCGCCTGAACGCTCAGCTCCCGCGCCAGGGTCCGGCTCTCCGCCTCGATCAAGGCCGTCAGCTGCTCCGCCGGGAGGATGCCCAGGAAATCCACCTCCCCGGCGTCGTAGAGGTCCTGTCCCGCCTCTGCGGTCTCCGCAAAGCGGAACGTCAGGGTCTGCGGCCCGGAGAAACTGTTGCGGTAGGTCTCGCTGGCCTCCAGGGTCAGCGCCTCACCAGCCTCATACCCGCTCACCTGATACGGCCCGTTGGTCACAAGGCCCGTAAGGTCGTTCCACCAAGGGGCCGCCTCCGCCGGCTCCGCCGCTGCTTCGGCGGTCTCCCCGTCAGCGGCAGCGGTCTCCTCCTGCAGCAAGTCCTGCCGCAGAGGCATGGTGGCGGGCGCAGTGCAGACCTCCGTCAAAAACCAGTCGAACTTTCCGTTCAGCACCACCACCAGGGTGCTGTCATCCTCCGCCGTCACCTGCAGCAGCGACACGTCGCCGGTCTCCCGCACGGCGTCGTAGCCTGCTACCTCGGACAGCAGCGACGCGCTGGGGGAATCGTTGGCCGGATCGGCCAGCCGCTGCCAGGCAAAGACAAAGTCCCCGGCCCGGACCGCCCGGCCGTCGGACCACTCGGCCTTCCGCAGCTTGAAGGTCCAGGTCACGGTGCCGTCGGCATTCTCCTCCGTACTGACGCTCTTGGCTGCGCCGTTCGTCACCGTGGTCCCGCCGGAGCCGTCTCCTGTTTTCCGCATCAGATTTTCATACAGGTGGACCAGGACGGTCTGGTCCGCCGTCTCTGTGGCGTAGATGGGATCCAGCTCCTCCGGCGCGCCGCCCACGCAGACGGAGAGGGCCGGCCCCTCCCCGCTTCCGCCGCAGCCGGTCAGGCTGAGAGCCAGCAGCAGCGCCGCCGCCAAGAACAGCGCCCACCGGCGCTTCCAATTCTTCATATCATCGTTCCTCCCGCTCTGGAGTCTAAAACGGGCACCCCTACCGGGCACCCCTGCATATCAAAGGACCTGGTCTATTATAAAGATTATCAGGCAGCTTGTAAAGTTACGAGCCCTCAAAAAGTAACAAATAATTACAAAATTAAAAATTTATTCACAAATCACAGCAAGAACTCGAAAATGCCCTGTCTCCCAGCCGGAACCGGTGGCGTGAAAAGCGCCGGGCGCGGATTTCCGCGTCCGGCGTTCAAAGCCGTTTTCACGCTGTGGTCAGGCGGCCGTCCTCGTCGAACTTCACCGGAACGATCTCGTTCCGGGTCTTCTGGGCGATGTCGTCGATCCGCATCTTGGCAGGATAGTCGGAGATGAAAGTTACTGCCACGCCCTGCCGCCTGGCCCGGCCGGTCCGGCCGATCCGGTGGACGTAGTCCTGGTTTTCGTCCGGCACGTCGCAGTTGAACACGATGTCCACATCATCCACGTCGATGCCACGGGCCGCCACGTCGGTGGAGACGAACACCCGCAGCTCGCCCCGGCGGAACTTCTCCATCACCTGCTCCCGCTTCCGCTGGGGAATATCGCCGTGGATGCACTCCGCGTCGATGCCCCGCATCTGCAGGAACTTGGTGATCCGCTCTGTGGAGCCCTTGGTGTTGCAGAAGGCCATGCACCGGTCGAAACCCGTCTCGTTCAGAATCTTTTCAATGGCGTCTGCCTTACCGTCGTGGGGCACGTCCATGCGGAACTGCTTGATGTCCGGCTTGTTCTGCTCATCCTCCCGGACAGTAATCTCCGCCGCGTCCCGCTGGTACACCCAGGCGATGTCCATGACCTCCCGGGAGATAGTGGCGGAGAAGAGTCCCAGGTTCTTCCGCTTGTTCATCTTGTCCAGCAGGCGGGTCACGTCATGGATGAAGCCCATGTCCAGCATCCGGTCCGCCTCGTCCAGCACCACGGTCTGCGCCGTGTCCACCCGGACGGTGCGGCGCTTCATGTGGTCGGAAAGCCGTCCCGGCGTGGCCACCACGATCTGGGGGTGCTTCTTCAGCGTGTCGATCTGCCGGCCGATAGGGGCGCCGCCATAGAGGCACACCGTCCGCACGCCGGGCTTGAAGGCTGCCAGGTCCCGAATCTCGTCGGTGATCTGGATGGCCAGCTCCCGGGTGGGGGCCAGGATTACCGCCTGGACGCTCTCGTCCTCCGGGTCCACATGCTCCACGATGGGGATGCCGTAGGCAAAGGTCTTGCCGGTGCCGGTGGGGGCCTTGGCGATCACATCCTGCCAGTCCATCATAGGCGGGATGCAGCCTGCCTGGACCGGGGTGGACACCTCAATGTTGCGTTTTTCAATGGCGCGTATGATCTCCGGCGACAGGTGCAGGCTGTCGAACCGGACGCCTTCCGTAAATTCCATGGCTCTCTTCCTCTTTCGTTTATCCGTTGGCCTGGCCGGCGCGGCTGCGCCCGTAGATCATGGGCACTACCAGGACTACCAGTGCCAGCAGGGCTGAGAAGAACGTGGTCTCGCTGGTCACCATAGCGCCGGCGGCCACCACCAGGCCCGCCAGCATCCAAAGCCAGCCGGCAAACCGGTGGACCTCTTTCCACAACGGCGGATTGTTTACCGTAAAGGAGAACCGCAGGGCCAGCTTGGCATCCTCCGTGCAGTCGAACATGTGGGAGCCCAGCAGCATCAGCACCAGACCCAGAATGCAGGGCGTGTAGAAGTTCAGACTTAGCCCCTGGCCGGAAGTCTCCAAAATGGCGCCGCTGCAGAACAGCAGGGAAATGGTTGGAAAGCCCCAGCGCCCCATGAGCCGGTTAAACGCCGGTGGGATCTTCATCCGCTTTTGATACTGCAGCAGCATGAATTGCGCGACAGCCTCCAGCAGGCACATCAAACCGGGCAGGAGGAGCGCCACCGCCCACCGGGGCAGGGAGTCATCCTGGCCGCCGGGGCCGATCAGGCCGGTCTCCACAATCTCCGGGATCCGGTCCCACATCCGCACGCCCAGGATCATTGGCAGGGCGCAGGCCGTCAGCGTCACGATCAGCAGCGCCCGCTGCTTTTCCGGCGACAGGTGCTTTCCAAATATCTCAGCCCCCCGGATTTCCAGGTCGCGGGGCAGGGCCTCTCTCTTTTTTCGGTTGCTCATAGTCAGCCGGGTCCTCCTTCTGGGGTCCGCAGGCAGATCGCTCTGCCGTCAAAATTTTTCTTTTCTCCGGGCTTCCTATGGACTGCGCCGGGGGAAACGGGTATTATTATATATGGAAAATACGCTTTTGTAAAGCACTGTCAAGGAAAACGCCCGTCCATGCGGAGCCGCCCCGCCCGGCCGCTCCTTGCGCTCCCGGAGAAAAGCAGTCCCGGAATATGTTCGCATTTCCCCGCATTCCTCCGTTTTTTGAGTAAATTTGTCTTATAATTGTAGTAAAATTTTGTATTGTGCCCCGTAAGATTCACAAATTTTATGGTACATTGTAAGAACCAGAAAGCTCCAGAGCGGATACGGAGGTGCCACGTGAACGGCGGAATGGATTATGTACGCATTTTGCGGGACCTGCGGGAAGATGCTGACAAGACCCAGACCCAGATCGCTGAGGTGCTCGGAACATCCCAGACGATGTACGCCCGCTATGAGCGCGGGGCCAACGAGCTTCCGATCCATCATCTGATCACGTTGAGCAAATACTACGGGGTCAGTACGGACTACCTGCTGGGTCTCAGCAAGGAACGCTGAAACGCGGACAGGGAGAGCTCCCTGTCCGCGTTTTTCAGGTTTCTTCAATCTGCCGGGGCAATCTCCTGTGCTTTTGCCTCGACCACGCTGTTCTCGTCGGCATCGGGCAGGTCCGCGGTAAAGTGATCTGCTGCCTGCCCGGTCATGGTGCCGGAAAACTCTGTAAGCCCGTTGTCGCCGCTGACAGTCTCATAGCTGGTGCCGTCCCCGTTGTCCTGGGACACAGTCCACCGGTCCAGGTCGCCAGTGACGTCAATGGTGACGGTCCGGGTCTCCCGGCTGCCGTCCTCATGCACCACATCCATATCGTAGGCGTAGTGATAGGCACCCGCGGTCTCCATGGCCTCGGTGATGTCAATCTCCTCACCCTGAGCGTGGAGGATCAGCCGGCCGTTCTCCTTGGTGACCGGCTCCCCGGCCGCCACGGTGACATACACCTCGTTGCCCTGGTTATCCTGGGCCAGGTACTGATTTCCGGATGTCCAGACGATGGTGAACTGCCGGAAGAACTCCCCGTCCGTGGCCACGTTCACTGCCCCGGCGGTGACGGCCAGCGCCATCACCATGGCAGCGGCAATGGCCGCGCCCCGCAGGACCCGGGGCATCCGCTTTCTGTGCTTCATCTCCTGCATTTTCTGAAAAACCTCCTGTTTGGCTTGGTCGGAGGCACGGAGATGGGAAAAGGTCTCCTGGTACAGTCTCTTGTCGATCATGACTCTGCCTCCTGTAAGATCAGTTTCAGCTTCCCCCTGGCCCGCATGAGCCAGGTCTGCACGGTGGACGGATTGGCCCCCATGGCCGCCGCGATCTCCTGTACGGAGCAGTCTTCGTAGTAGTAGAGATACACCGCGGCCCGGTATTTGGGCGGCAGGCCCATCACGTGCTGGTAGAGCTCACTCTGCTGCGGCGTGTCGAACACCGGCTCCCCGGCCTCCTCCAGAGGCCCGGTCCGCCTGCGCCACGGAGAGCGGAGCAGCTTCTTGCTCTCGTTCACCGCCACCCGGACGACCCAGTACCGCTCATGCTCCGGCGACCGGAAGGGCTTTCGCTCCAGATAGAGCTTCAGCAGCGTCTCCTGCATCACGTCCTCCGCGTCGGCGCGGTTTTTCAAATAGCTGTATGCCAGCCGGAACACGGTGTCGCCATAGCGCTCCACCGCCCCCTCGAATGCCGCGTCTGTCAATCTCATCACACCTTGCTGTTGGGATGGGCGGCAGCGCCGCCCGGAAAGGCCTTTCTATCGGGAATATCCCTCACTGGGGTGAAATATCTCACCCAGTCCGAAAGTTTTTCAAAAATCATGCGCCCCGCGCAGGAGCGGGATCTCGAAAACCGGAAACGGCTGAGCCGTTTCCGGTTTTCTGCGTTTTTCTCAGATCGGATCACTTGTGGGGCACGTGCCAGATGTTGTCGGCATACTCCGCCACAGCCCGGTCGGCGGCGAACACGCCGCTGCGGGCGATGTTGTGCAGGCTCATGCGATTCCAGGCCGTCTGGTCCCGATAGGTCTCCGCCATGCGCTTTTCCGCCTGGCAGTATGCCTGGAAGTCCGCCAGCAAAAAGTACTCGTCCGCGGGGCTGCCCCCGGCGCCGAACAGCAGCCGCTGGTACAGGTCGTCGTACCGGACACCGTCCCGGAAGCCGGTCCGCAGCGCGTCCAGGCACCGGTGAAGCACCGGGTCCCGGTTGTACAGCCGCTGGGGCACATAGCCTTCCCGCTTCAGCTGCTCCACCTCGTCGGCCCGCAGGCCAAAGAGGAACATGTTCTCGTCCCCCAGCAGGTCGTGCATCTCCACGTTGGCACCGTCCAGGGTGCCAACGGTCAGGGCGCCGTTCATCATGAACTTCATGTTGCCGGTGCCGCTGGCCTCCTTGCCGGCGGTGGAGATCTGCTGGCTCACCTCGCTGGCGGGCATCAGCTGCTCCGCCAGGGAGACCCGGTAGTTCTCCAGAAACACCACCTGCAGCTTATCGCGGCAGATAGGGTCGTGGTCGATCTGATCCGCCAGGGAGTTGATGAGGCGGATGATCCGCTTGGCCACTGCATACCCCGGCGCCGCCTTGGCGCCGAACAGGAACGTGTGGGGCTGCGTGATGGCGTTGGGGTCGTCCTGGAGCTTCTGGTACAATGCGATGATGTGCAGCACGTTCAAAAGCTGCCGCTTATACTCGTGGAGCCGCTTCACCTGAACGTCGAAGATGGCGTCCGGGTTCAGCTCCACGCCCCGGGTCTTCTTGGCATGGGCGGCGAAGGCCGCCTTGTTGGCCCGCTTGATGGCACCCAGCCTCTCCAGAACAGAGGCGTCATCGGCATAGTCATCCAGCTTTTTCAGGGCCTGGGGGTGCAGCAGATAGTCGTCCCCGCCGGTCAGGTCCCGGATCAAGCCGTCCAGTCCGGGGTTGATCTCACTGAGCCAGCGGCGGTGGTCAATGCCGTTGGTGACGTTCCGGAATTTCCAGGGCTCCATGCCGTAGGCGTCCCTGAAAACGTCCTTTTTCAGGATCTCGGAGTGTAGGCCGCTGACGCCGTTGACCGCCATGCCGCCGGCGATGCAGAGGTTGGCCATGCGGACCTGACCGCCCCAGACGATGGCCATTTTCTCCGTCTTCTTGGGGTCGTGGTAGAAGTCCTCCACCTTCTTCTGCCAGCGGCGGGAGATCTCCAGGATAATCTGCCACACCCGGGGCAGCAGGAATTCCACCAGGCTCTGGGGCCAGCGTTCCAGCGCCTCCGAAAGGACCGTGTGGTTGGTGTAGGCCACGGATCTCGTGGTGATGTCCCACGCCTCATCCCAGTCCATGCCGGCGTCGTCGATCAGGATCCGCATCAGCTCCGGGATCACCAGGGCCGGGTGGGTGTCGTTGATCTGGATGACGTTCTTCTCATGGAAGTTCTTCATGGTGCCGTACAGTTCGGTGTGCTTGGCGGCGATGGACTGGAGGGTGGCGGACACGAAGAAGTACTGCTGTTTCAGCCGCAGAGACTTGCCCTCCAGATGATTGTCCTCCGGATAGAGGACCTTGGCAATGGTCTCTGCCATGGCCTCGTCCTCCGCGGCCTTCAGGTACTCGCCCCGGGAGAACAGGGACATATCCACCGGCTGGGTGGACCGGGCGTCCCACAGCCGCAGGACATTCACATGCTCCGTGCCGTAGCCGGCGATCTCCATGTCGCAGGGCACGGCCTGGACCACCGTGGCGTCCTCATTGACGATGTGCAGGTGGCCGTTGTCCCAGAACTCCCGCACGGTGCCGCCGAAGCGGACCTCCTGGGTCTCCGCGGGCTTTGGCATCAGCCAGGCCGCGCCCAGGTCCTTCCAGTTGTCCGGCAGCTCTACCTGCTGGCCCTCCACGATCTTCTGCTTGAAGATGCCCAGCTCGTAGCAGATGGAATAGCCGGTGGCCGGGATCTCCAGCGTAGTCATGGAGTCTAGATAGCAGGCGGCCAGGCGGCCCAGGCCGCCGTTGCCCAGGGCGGCGTCCGGCTCGATCTCAAAGATGTCGGCCGCCTTGAAGCCCAGGTGCTCCAGCGCCTCCCGCAGCTGGGGCAGCAGCCCTAGGTTATAGGCATTCTTCATCAGGCTGCGGCCCATCAGAAACTCCAGAGACAGGTAGTGCACCTGCCGGGCATGCTGCTGGCGGGCCTTCTGACGGGTCTCCACCTCCCGCAGAGCCATCATGTCCCGCAGGACCAGGGCGCTGGCCCGCATCATCTCTCCATCCGTTGCCTCCGCCGCCGTCTTTCCGAAGCTGACCATCAGCTTGGCGGTGAGGGCGTTCTCCAGGGTCTGTGTGGTAATTGGTGTCATGCGTCTCCTTAC
>NZ_KI271703.1:21589-23356 GCF_000469445.2 Oscillibacter sp. KLE 1745
CCTCCTGCCGCTTTTGGCGGCCGTCTTTTTGGCGGCCGGTTTCTTGGCTGCCGTCCGCTTTCTGGCGGCAGGCTTCTTCTCCGGTGCGGCCGGAGCGGCCTCCTCAGCCGCCGGCTCGGCGGACGATTGTGCCGCTTCCGCGGTCGGCTGCGGAGCAGGTTCGTCAGATGCGGGCTCCGCCGCTTCCGCGGGGGCGGTCTCTTCCGCGGGAGCGGATTCCTCCGCCGGGGCGGACTCTTCTGTCCGGACGGGCTCCTCCGCAGGGGGCCAAGGCTGGCCGGTGACGGTGCTGTAAATGTGCAGGTACTCCCCCGCGCTCCGGGCCCAGCTGAAATCGCAGGCCATAGCCCGCGCCCGCAGCCGGGCGAAGGCGTCGGGATAGTCCTTGTAAAGATACACCGCCTCCCGGATCACATACAGCATATCACTGCCGGCGTAATTTGCAAAGGTAAATCCGTTGCCGGCGTCCCTCCAGGACTCGTACGGGCTGACGGTGTCCTTCAGTCCGCCGGTCTCCCGGACGATGGGCACGGTGCCGTACCGCATGGCGATCATCTGACTCAAGCCGCAGGGCTCGCTCTTGGAGGGCATCAGGAACAGATCCGCGCCTGCATAGATGGCCATGGACAGCTCCTCGTTGTAGTCCAGGCGCACGGCCATGCGGCCGGAATACTGCTGGGCCGCCCACTGGAAGAACTCCTCGTACTTCCGGTCCCCCTTGCCCAGGATCACCATCTGCAGGGGCAGCTCCATCATGTCGTGGAGCACCTCGCACACCAGATCCAGGCCCTTGTGGGACACCAGGCGGCTGACGATGCCCACGATGGGAACGTAGGGCTCCTGCCGCAGGCCCATGAGCTTCTGCAGCTCCGCCTTGTCCGTCTGCTTGCCCGCCATGTCCGCCGCGCTGTAATTGACGGCGATGTGGGGATCCGCGGCGGGGTCATACCGCTTCACGTCGATGCCGTTCAGCACGCCGGAGAGCTTGTAGCCGCAGCGGCGCATGATGCCGTCCAGCCGGTGGGCGAAGTAGGGCATCTTCAGCTCGTTGGCGTAAGTAGGAGAGACGGCGTTGACGGCGTCGGCGCACAAAATGGCGCCCTTCAGCAGGTTCACGTCCCCGTCCATCAGAATGGTGCCGTCATCCGCCCAGCCGTGGTCCAGGCCGAACAGGTCCCCCAGGGTCTGGCGGCCGTAGCGGCCCTGGTACTCAATATTATGAATGGAGAGCACGGTCCGGATACTCCGGAACCGCTCCTCCCGCACGCTGTCGTCCTTCAGATAGATGGGCACCAGGGCGGTCTGCCAGTCGTTGCAGTGGATGACCTCCGGCCAGAACCTCAGGTGGGGCAGCATCCGCACCACGGCCCGGGAGAAAAATCCGAACCGCTCGCCGTCGTCCATGTAGCCGTACAACTCCGGACGCCGGAAATACTGCTCGTTGTCCAGGAAGTACCAGGTGACGCCGTCCCGTTCCATGGAGAACAGCCCGCAGTAGCTGTGGCGCCAGGCCAGGTCCACATAGTCGTAGCATTCAAAATGCAGCTGGTCGCTGAATTTCTCCTTCACCTTCTGGTACAGGGGCAGCACCACCGCCACATCCGCGCCCTGGGCCGCCAGCGCCGCAGGCAGGGAGCCCGCCACATCCGCAAGGCCTCCGGTTTTGCAGAACGGAACCGCCTCGCTGGCCGCATATAAAATCTTCATAGTCCTCTCCTTTCACGCTCATGCGCCCCGCCCTCCGGCAGGGTCAGGGACCGGCGGGGG
>NZ_KI271703.1:23456-70954 GCF_000469445.2 Oscillibacter sp. KLE 1745
GCGGGACTCCGTCAGCCGGAGCCCCGCCCGTCTATTCGCCGTCCTGGAAGCCTTCCTCCCGCACTCACACCTGACTGCCCTTGGCCAGCACGATGGGATACGAGCTGTGTCCCATCAGCGTCCGGTCCGGCAGGATTTCTACATTTTTATCCGCGATCAGATGGGACACCGCCGCGCCCCGGCGCACCGCCGTCTCCTTGAAGAGCACGCAGTTGCGCACCACAGCGCCGGCCTCCACCACCACGCCGGGGAAGAGGATGGAGTTCTCCACCACGCCCTCGATGTTGCAGCCGTCTGCGATCAGGGAGTTCTCGCAGTAGCCGTCGGGTCCGATGTAGGCGGAGGACTTGTCAGTGGCCTTGGCTCGGATGGGCCGCTCGGCACAGAACAGCTCCGCCCGGATGGCCGGGTCCAGCAGCTGCATACTGCGGTCGTAATACTCCTGTACAGAGCGGATCTGCGCCGCGAAGCCGCCCCAGATGTATCCCTGGAGCTTCAGGCTGTCCTTCCGGGCCTGGAGCACGTCCCGCCGCAGGCTGTACTGATCCCGGGTGGCGCACTCGTCCACCAGATCCAGCAGCAGCCTGGTGGAGAGGATGTACACTTCCAGCCCCCGGTAGCCCCTGGGCCGGTGGAGGTGATACAACACATCCGTGACGCGGCCGGTGCCGTCCAGCTCAAAATAGGTGCCGTTCTCCGTCTCAAAGCTGTCGTTGCCGCAGACTACGGTGATGTCCGCGCCGGACTTGATGTGCTGGTCATAGATGTCGGACAGGGGCAGGTTCACCACCAGGTCGCCGTCCATAAGCACCACATAGTCCCGGCGGATCTCCTCCAGATAGGAGCGGACGCCCGCCAAGGCCTCCATCTTGCCCCGGAAGACCGCCGCCTCGCCCCAGTGCTGCTTGTATGCAAAGGGGGGCAGGATCTTCAAGCCGCCCCGCTTGCGGGACAGGTCCCAGTCCTTGCCGGTGCCCAAGTGGTCCAGCAGACTCTGATAATGGCCGTGAAGCACCACACCCACATCCGTGACACCGGCGTTCACCAGGTTGGACAGGGCGAAGTCCACCGCCCGGTACCTCCCGCCGAAGGGGATGGACGACGCGGAGCGGATCTCCCCCAGCTCCCGCAGGTCATTGCGCTTTTCATAGGAAAAGATGATCCCGTGCATGCCGTTCATCTGGACACCTCCTCGCCGTTCTTGTTCAGCATCACGCCGGGGCGCACCCGCTTCTCATCCTCCAGGACGCAGCCCGGCGCCAGCACCGTCAGGCCCCAGGGATCCGGCGCCGTCTCCTCCGGCGTGCCGCCCAGGCGGCAGTTGCGGCCGATGCGGCAGCCCTCGCCCAGGATAGCGTATTCCACCACGGCGCCGGGCTCCACGGTCACCCCGGGGAACAGGACGGAGTAGGACACCCGGGCCCCCTCCCCCACGGTGACATTGGGAGCCAGGACGGAGTTCTCCACCGTCCCCTCCAGATCGCTGCCCCGGTTGAAGGCACTGTGGCTGATCTGGCAGCGGCGGCCCAAAAAGGCCGGCGGCGCGTTGACGGACCGGGCGTAAATGGGCCAGGACTCGTCCAGCAGGTCCAGGCCCGACTCCGGGGAGAGCATATCCATGTTGGCGTCCCACAGGGACTCCAGCGTCCCCACGTCCTTCCAGTAACCGCTGAAGCGGTAGGCGGCCATCCGTTCTCCATCCCCCAGCATGGCGGGGATCACATTTTTGCCGAAGTCATTTTCGGAGTTAGGGTTGGCCTCGTCAGCCTCCAGATACCGCCGCAGGGTCTTCCAGGTGAAGACGTAGATGCCCATGGACGCTAGATTGCTCTTGGGCTCCTTGGGCTTCTCTGCGAACTCCGTGATGAGGTCGTTCTCGTCCACGCTCATGATGCCGAAGCGGGACGCCTCCGACCACGGCACCTCCATGACGGAGATCGTGCAGGCGGCGCCCACGGCCTTATGGCGCTCCACCATCTTGGAGTAATCCATCTTGTAGATGTGGTCGCCGGAGAGGATCACCACATACTCCGGGTCATACAGGTTGATGAACCCGATGTTCTGATAGATGGCGTTGGCGGTGCCCTTGTACCAGGTGCCGCCCTTGCTGCCCATGTAGGGCGGCAGGATGTGGACGCCGCCGGTGGACCCGTCCAGGTCCCAAGGCACGCCGCTGCCGATGTAGCTGTTCAACTCCAGGGGCCGGTACTGGGTCAGCACGCCCACGGTGTCGATGCCGGAATTGGTGCAGTTGGACAGGGGAAAGTCGATGATGCGGTATTTCCCGCCGAAGGGCACGGCGGGCTTGGCCATGTCGCCGGTGAGGACGTACAGGCGGCTGCCCTGGCCGCCGGCCAGCAGCATGGCGATGCACTCTTTTTTCATGTCTTTTCCAACTCCTTTGCCTGTTGTTTCTTCCTGGGTCTGGGGAACGTCCCCTCGCCCCGCAGGAACACCGCACCGAAGGCCGGGATCCGGATGGCGGCGGAGCATTCCTTTCCATGGGAGGGCACGGCCTCCACCATCACCGCCTCAGAATCGCCGAAACCGTCGCCGCCGTATGCGGGGTCATCGGTATTGAACACGGGCACATACCGCCTGTGGGGCGGCACGCCCATCCGATAGTTCGTATAGGTGTTGGGCGAGAAGTTCACCGCGCACATAAGGTCGCGGCCCTTCTTGTCCCTGCGCAGAAACACCACCACGTTGTTGTGGTTGTCGTCCGGCACCAGCCATTCAAAGCCCGCCCAGTCGAAGTCGACCTCCCACAAAGCCGCCGTCTTTTTATAAAAGGCGTTGATCTCCCGGAAGAACTTCCGGAGCTTCTGATTCTCTGGTCGGTCCAGCAGGTACCAGTCCAGCTGCCCGTCGGAGTCCCACTCGTGCCACTGGCCGATCTCCGCCCCCATAAACAGCAGCTTCTTCCCCGGGTGGGCCAGGAGATAGGCGTAGAAGCCTCTCAGGCACCGCAGCTGGTTGTCGTAGTCCCCGGGCATCTTCCCCACGATGGACCCCTTCATGTGGACCACCTCATCGTGGGAGATGGGCAGCACAAAGTTCTCAGAAAAGGCATACATCATGGAGAAGGTGATGTCCTTGTGGTTGTACTGGCGGAAATAGGGATCCAGCTTCAAATAGTGGCACATGTCGTTCATCCAGCCCATGTTCCACTTCAGATTGAAGCCCAATCCCCCCACGTCCGGCGGGCGGGTCACCAGGGGCCAGGCGGTGGACTCCTCGGCGATCATCAGCACGCTTGGGTCCGTCTGGAAGGCCATGGTGTTCAGCTCCCGCAGAAACTCGATGGCCTCCAGGTTCTCGTGTCCACCGTACTGATTGGGGGTCCAGGCTCCGCCCTGGCGGTCGTAGTCCAGGTACAGCATGGAGGCCACCGCGTCCACCCGCAGGCCGTCGATGTGGTACTCTTCCAGCCAGAAGCGGGCGGAGGAGAAGAGAAAGCTCTTCACCTCGGGCCGGCCGTAGTCGAAGACCCGGGTGCCCCAGGCGGCGTGCTCCCGCTTGTTGGGATCGCTGTACTCATAGCAGTAGGTGCCGTCGAATTCGTAGAGGCCCTGAGCGTCCTTGCAGAAGTGGGAGGGCACCCAGTCCAGCAGCACCAGGATGCCGTTTTTATGCATGTGGTTCACGAACCACATGAAGTCCTTGGGCGTGCCGAACCGGGAGGTTGGGGCGAAGTACCCGGTGCACTGGTAGCCCCAGGAGTCGTCCAGGGGGTGCTCCGTCACCGGCAGCAGTTCGATGGCGGTGTAGCCCATATCCTTCACATAGGCGGCCAGATCCTTCGCCAGGTCCTTGTAGTCGATGAAGTCCCCGTTCCCCCGCTTTTTCCAGGAGCCCAGATGGACCTCATAGATATTCAGCGGTGATGTATAGACCGGGTGCTTGGCCTTCTTCTCCCGGAAAGCGCCGTCCGTCCACTTGAATCCGCTGATGTCATACAGCTTGCTGGCTGTCGCCGGCCGGGTCTCTGTGTGGAAGCCGTAGGGGTCCGCCTTCTGGCGGACCTGGCCGTCCGCCCCCCGCACCGCATATTTATAGGAAGTATAGACCGGCAGGTCCGGCAGAAAGCCCTCCCAGATCTCGCCCTTGCGGGCGAGGGGGGCCGCTCCCTCCTCCCAGTCGTTGAAGTCGCCCACGACGGACACCGCCTCCGCATGGGGGGCCCAGACCCGGAACGTCCAGCCATCTCTGCCCCGCTTTTTGGCAGGGTGGGCGCCGAACCAGCGCCAGCCGTCCGTCATCGTCCCCTGGTGGAAACGGTCCGCCTGTCCTTGTTTTGCCATGGCAGCAGCTCCTCTCCCCGCCGCGGAGTATCCCCGGCAGGCTCGTCATTCTTAGAGTAAAGCGTTTGCGCGGAATCTGGATATGCATATAATTGTTTATATTATACTTCCTGGGAAAAATACCGTCAAGGATGGTCCTGTCGAAAAAGGGCGGCACAAGTTGGTGGGATTTCCCAGTTTTTTCCCGTATTTTCACAAGAATGTTTGGTGCTTTTTGTGGGATTGGTCAGGATTTTTCCCGGAACTTTCCGCTTTTTAATCTCGTCTGAACAGAGGAAAAATTTTCCGCCCGTGTTGGGCGGAACGGAAAGGAAGAATCCCATGAAATCCCGCTCTCTGTTCTGTGCGGCACTGGCCGTGCTGCTGCTCCTGCTCTCCGCCTGCGGTCATCCGGCACCAGAGGCCAGCGGAGCCGCAGCGGAAGGGCTCTCCGCCACGGACACCATCACGCCGGAGGAAGGCGTCGCCATTCTGGAAAAGCAACTGGGCGCAGTGGACGAGGCCACCGGCAATGTGATGTCCTACGGCTACGAAGGGCCGCTTACTCTGGACGGAGTGGACTATTACAACTACCGGGTCTCCTGGCTGGTGGACGGCGATCACCTGTCCTATCTCACCAACTATCTGGTATCCACCGACGGGCTGGTGGTCCAGGAGTACCTGCCGGAGACGGATTGATTGCCAAATGAAACCACCCGCCGGGCCTGCATAGCCAAACAAATCCTGCGGATACTAGCTTTTGCCAAGCAGAATCATCCTGAAAAATCTGAAAGACAAAAGGAGTTTTCGATATGAAGGCAACTGGAATCGTGCGGCGGATCGATGACCTGGGCCGGGTGGTAATCCCCAAGGAGATCCGGCGCACCATGCGGATCCGGGAGGGCGATCCATTGGAAATCTACACCAGCCGCGAGGGTGAGGTCATCTTCAAGAAATACTCGCTGCTGGGCGGTGTGGAGGACTTCGCCGCGGAGCTCTGCGAGACCATGAGCCGGTCCACCGGCAGCGTCTGCGCCGTCACGGACCGGGACACGGTCATCGCCGTGGCGGGCGGCAGCAAGCGGGAGCTTATGGGCAAGCGGATCACCCCGGAGCTGGAGCAGATCATGGAGAGTCGGAAAATCTACCAGTACACCGGCGAGGGCCAGCCCCTCCAGGTGACGGAGGGCATCGACAGCCTGCTGACCACCGTGGCGGCCCCCATCCTGGCGGAGGGCGACCTGCTGGGCCTGGTGCTGTTCATCTCCAGCGATCCCGCTGCCGTCACCGGCGACACCGAGTACAAGCTGGCCCAGACCATCGCCGCCTTTCTGGGCCGGCACATGGAGAGCTGAATCCTCTCTCCCGCGCGGACGCCTGTACAGGCGTCCGCGTTTTTGATGGCATGAAATGCCGGAAAGACGCTATGCTGGAAGTATCCCCCAATTCGGAAGGAGCTGCTTCCATGACAGTTTCAGAGTGGATCGCGTATGTGGACCAGCGGGTCTGGGGCCCGGGAATGCTGGTGCTGCTGATGGGCACCGGCGTCTTCCTCACCCTGCGCACCCGCTTTCTCCCCTGGCGGAACCTGGGCTGGGCGCTGAAAAGTGTTCTCGGCCGTGACTCCCGCGCCAAGGCAGGCGGGGCCGGCGATGTGTCCCCCTTCTCCGCCCTGATGACCACGCTGGCCGCCACCATCGGTACCGGAAACATCGTGGGCGTGGCCACGGCCTTGGTGGCGGGCGGCCCCGGCGCCTTGGTGTGGATGGAGATCTCCGCCCTCTTCGGCCTTTCCTCCAAGTGCGCGGAGTGCCTGCTGGCCGTCAAGTACCGCCAGCGGGACGCCGGCGGCGAAATGCGCGGCGGCCCCATGTATACCATGTGCGCCGCCCTGCGGTGGAAGCGGCTGGGAGGTGCCCTGGCCTTTCTCTTCGCCCTCTTCACAGTCCTGGCCTCCCTGGGCATGGGGGACATGGCCCAGGCCAATTCCATCGCCGGGGCGCTGGCCGACAGCTTCTCCGTTCCGGCCCGGACCACCGGGGTGGCAGTGGCTCTGCTGGCTCTCGTGGTCATTCTGGGCGGTATCCGGCGGATTGCCGGAGTCTGCTCCGTGGTGGTGCCCCTCATGGCGGTCCTTTACCTGCTGGCGGGCACCGCAGTGCTGCTGGGGCATCTGTCCGTTCTGCCCGGAGCCGTGGCAGAGATGTTCCGCCTGGCCTTCTCTCCCGCCGCTGCTGCGGGTGGCGCGGCGGGGACTATGACCGCCTCCGCCCTGAACGCCGCTCGCTGGGGCATTGCCAGAGGCTGCTTTTCCCATGAGGCGGGCATGGGCTCCGCCGCCATCCCCGCCGCCTCTGCCGCCACAGACAGCCCCGCCCGCCAGGGCTATGTGAACATGACCGGCGTATTCTTCGACACCACGGTGATCTGCACAGTCACGGGCCTGTGCATCTGCGCCTCCGGCGTGCTGGGGACTGCCGACGCTTCCGGCGGGCAGGTAAACGGCGTGGCCCTCACCGCCCTGGCCTTTAAGACCGTGCTGGGCCCCCTGGGGGGGCTGCTGGTCTCCCTGGGGATCGTGCTGTTCGCCTTCTCCACCATCCTGGGATGGGAGTTCTGCGGGGAAACGGCCTTTGCATTTCTCTTCGGCCGCCGGGCCATCCCTCTCTATCGAATTCTCTTCGCCCTGGCGGCCTTTCTGGGCGCCACTCAGAGCCTGGAGGTGGTATGGAATCTCTCCGACATCTTCAACGCCCTGATGGCAGTGCCCAACCTGATCTCCCTGCTCCTCCTCTCCGGCACCGCCGCCCGGGAGCTGGAGGCCTTCCAGCCGGAGATCCGCCGCGGGCGGAGACTCCGGCAGATGCGGGCCGTCCGGCGGGCACTCTGAGTCCGCTTTCTTCAGGTGCCACCGACGGGGGCCGCCTGCCCCTGCCGACATGTCCGGGACCGTGTGCAGGTCCGTCTCCCCATTCGGATGGGAAATGGCGGAATTCGTGAATTTTTTTCTGGAGGAGTTGCTTTTTTCCAGTTTGATGGTAAGATAAAGTACGGTAAAAATTTTAAACAAAGGACTTGATACCATGACCAAAATTGATATTGTCTCCGGCTTCCTTGGCGCCGGCAAGACCACTCTTATCAAAAAGTTGCTGGCGGAGGCCTTTCCCGGCGAAAAGCTGGTGCTGATCGAGAACGAGTTCGGCGAGATCAGCATTGACGGCGGCTTTCTGAAGGAGTCCGGCGTGCAGATCAGCGAGATGTCCGCCGGGTGCATCTGCTGCTCCCTGGTGGGGGACTTCCACAAGGCGCTGAAGGACGTGCAGGCCCAGTTCCACCCGGACCGCATCCTCATCGAGCCCTCCGGCGTGGGCAAGCTGTCCGACGTGATCGTGGCGGTGCAGAACACCGCCGATGAGACCGACGACATGAAGCTGAACAGCTTCGTCACCGTGGCGGACGCCACCAAGGTGAAGGTCTACATGAAGAACTTCGGCGAGTTCTACAACAACCAGATCGAGGCCGCCGGCACCATCATCCTCTCCCGGACCCAGAAGATGAGCCAGGAGAAGCTGGAGGCCGCCGTGGCCATGCTGCGGGAGAAGAACGCCGACGCCGCCATCCTCACCACCCCCTGGGACCAGCTGGACGGCAAGACCATCCTGGCGGCCATTGAAAAGGTGTCCCTGGCGGACGAGCTGCTGGAGAAGATGCGCGCCGAGCACGCCGCCGACGAGGCGGAGCACGAGCATGCGCATCACCACCATGACCACGAGCATGTGCATGAGGAGCACGAACACCATCACGATCATGACCATCACGACCACGAGGAGCATGAACACCATCACGATCACGATGAACACGCGCATCACCATGACCACGAGTGCGACGATCCCAACTGCTCCTGCCACCATCATCACCACCACGCCGACGAGGTGTTCACCTCCTGGGGCAAAGAGACCCCCAAGGTGTTTGCCCAGGCGGACATTGAGCGGATCCTCACGGCCCTGGACTCCGGCGACTACGGCAAGATCCTGCGGGCCAAAGGCATCGTGAACGGCGAGGGCGGCAAGTGGATCGAGTTCGACTTCGTCCCCGAGGAGCATGAGGTCCGGGCAGGCCATCCCGACTACACCGGCCGGCTGTGTGTCATCGGCGCCGAGCTGCAGGAGGACAAGCTCTCCCAGCTCTTCGGTCTGTGAACTCTTTTCTTGAAAGACTGTAACCACACTTGATATTGCTGCACAAAATCAAGTGGAGTCCGTCCCCGAAGTAGGGAAAAGAGCCAAAAGAGCTTCAGCGCGCCGCGGTGGCCGGTGTGGGGGACTGTCAGAGTCGAAAGTCAGATTTCCTGCTGTCCGGGCGCCCGTTCCGCGTATTTTACCCGAAAGGAAATGCACATTATAATGGCAGACATTCCTGTTTATCTGGTGGCCGGCTTTCTGGATGCCGGCAAGACCAATTTCATCAACGGCATCCTGGAGGACGGCTTCGCCCGCCAGGATCCCACCCTGCTGCTCTGCTGCGAAGAGGGCGAGGAGGAGTACGAGAAAAACGCTTTGGACAACGTGACGGTCATCACCATTGAGGACGAGGAGGACCTGAAGTGCTCCTACCTGAAGGAGCTGGAGAAAGAGTACCACCCCAAACAGGTGCTGATCGAGTACAACGGCATGTGGCAGATGGAGCGGCTGTACCGGGAGGTTCTGCCCGCCAACTGGGTGCTGTACCAGATCATGACCTTCGTCTACGCCCCCACCTTTGAGATGTACGCCAAGAATATGGGCCAGCTGATGATGGAGAAAATCACCAACGCGGACATGCTGGTGTTCAACCGCTGTACGCCGGAGCTGCGGGACGCCCTGCGGAAGCGGAACCTTCGGATGGTGAACCGTCGGGCTGACATTTACCTGGAGATGGAGGACGGCACCAGCGAGGACTACCTCACCGGCGACGAGTGCCCCTTCGACCTGAGCCAGGACCTGATCGACGTGCCGGACGACGACTTCGGTGTGTGGTATGTGGACGTGATGGATCACCCGGACCGCTGGGCGGGCAAGATGGTCCACATGAAGCTTATCATGTGCCACTCCAAGAAGTACCCGGGCATCCACTGCCCCGGCCGCTTTGTCATGACCTGCTGTGAGAACGACATCCAGTTCATGGGTCTCATCGCCAAGGGCATGAACCTGAACCAGTACCAGAACCGGGACTGGGTGGAGGTCACCGGCCGGATGGCGGTGGAGAAGCACGCCGCTTACAAGGGCAAGGGGCCGGTGATGCATGTGATCTCCATCGGGCCCTGTGAGAAGCCCCAGCAAGAAGTCGTGACGTTCTAAGGGGGGAGCGGGCTCCCCTCCTAACCACCCCACCACCAGTCTGCGGACTGGTGTGTGCGCCCAAGGCGCACGGATCAACGTATTTTCGGCAGGCGCATGTCCTGCCGAAAATGGATCCGAATTTCTTTGAAATTTGATACAGGGTGTATAACTTTGCTGCAAAAATCCCCTCCGTTGTTGAACGGAGGGGATTTTTGTCTTATGCGAGACCAAGCGCCCAAGGATTCTCATCGGGCAGGCCCCAGCCCGTCTCCCAGCGGCTCACGGCCTTGTCCGTCACGTGGAGCCATTCCGTCAGTTCCCCCTGGCTCCAGTTCTTCTCTTTTCGGCGCCGGGCGATCAGCCCGCCGGTGGCTTTTGCGTCCATGCCATCCGCTCCTTTTCCAGCCATATCATACCACAAAACTGTCTCAAAGGCACTCTACACTTCGCAGGAGCCTTGCTTTTTTCCGGAAAATCCTTATAATGGAGGTATTCTGTGTGTGGAAATCTAACCAGAAAGGACCGTCTGCTCTTGAAGCTCCATGACCATTTTCCCAAAGTCCGACTGCCCCTGTGGGCCACGCTTCTGGCCGCTGTGCTGCTGGCGGGCGCCATCACTCTGCTGGCGCTCTGGTGCCAGCCCAATGCCCTGCGGAGCGTCCTGGCCGTCTTCCGGGCGCAGCCGCTGCTGATTATCCTGAACTGCCTGCCGGTGGGGATGCTGCTGCTGGTGTTCACCTGCCTGCTCCGGAACGTGTTCTTCGCCGGGGCGCTGGCGAACTTCGCCGTCTGCGCCCTGTCTATCGCCAACCGCATCAAGATCGAGGTACGGGACGAGCCGGTGTTTCCCCGGGACTTTGCCCTGCTGAAAGAAGCGGGCAGCGCTGTGGGGACTTACGACATCCAGTTCCCGGTGCCGTCCATCGCCGCCGTCGTGGTGTTCTCGCTGGTGCTGGTGGCCCTGGGGCTCTTCGTAGGCAGCCGCCCCTTCCCCATCGCCCGGCTCCGCGGCTGGGTGGGAAGCCTGCTGGGGGCTGCCGCCAGCTTTGCCGTGCTGGCAGGACTGATCCTGACAGTCTATGCCTCCAATGATCTGTACAACTCCTTCCGGGTGTCTAACGCCTACTATATTCCCTCCGTGTTCAACGAGCTGGGGTTCCCCTACTGCTTCTGCCACCAGTTCACCACCTACCCGGTGGACAAGCCTGAGGGCTTCAGTCGGTCGGAGGCGGCCGGCTGGGACCAGGGCGGCGACACCGGTCTGGGGAAGGATGTGAACGTCATTATGGTGATGGATGAGGCCCTCTCCGATATCACGGACAGCGACGCTTTCGCTTTCACAGCGGAGAACGACCCCCTGCCCAACCTCCACGCCCTGCGGGAGGATCCCCACGCCGTCGCCGGCCATATCGTGGTGCCCGGCTTCGCCGGCGGCACTGCCAACACGGAATTCGACGTGCTGACAGGCATGCAGACCAACGCGCTCGCTGCCGGAACGACCTCCTCCTTCCGGGTGGTAAACCGGAACCTGGACAGCCTCTTCCGGGTGTTTGGCGGCGATGGCTACCACACCTCCTTCTTCCACCCGGGGGACGACTGGTTCTACAACCGGGAGAACGTCTACCGCTGGTTCGGGGCGGAGGAGACCGTATTTGCTGACCAGATGGAGGCGCTTGCATACAAGGGCCGCTGGGTCACGGATGACTACATGGCGGGCCTGATTGAACAGGAATTCGCGGACACTGTGGCCGCCGGCGAGACGCTGTTCCACTACACAACCACCATTCAGAACCACATGTCCTACACCCTGGACAAGTACGGCGAGAGCTATGCCTATCCGGAGGTGCCGCTGAACACGGCGGTGTCCGACGAGGTGGAGACGCTGCTGAGAGTCTACACCGAAGGGGCTCGGGACGCGGACGCCATGCTGGGCCGTCTGGTGGACACTTTCTCCGCCGCGGAGGAGCCGGTGGTGCTGGTGTTCTTCGGAGACCACCTGCCCTATCTGGGCGACAACCAGCTGGCCTACGCGGAGCTGGGCTTCACGGCCCGGGCGGAGTGGGACGCGCTGACCTCCTACGAGACGCCCTATGTGATCTGGGCCAATGACGCCGCCGCGCAGGCCCTGGACTGGGAGGCCGCCGTAGCGTCCCTGGACCTGCCGGAGGATGGGCGGCTCTCCGCTAGCTTCCTGGGGGCCGCAGTGCTGGAGCTCACCGGGCGGACCGGGGAGAGCCCCTGGTTCGACTTTCTGAACCAGCTGCGCCGGGAGCTGCCCGTGGTGCAGAAGCAGGCATATCAGCTGGCAGACGGCACAGTGACGGACCAGCTGACGGAGGAACAGGCGGCGAAGATCGCCAAATGGCGTCAGTGGAGCTACTACAAGCTGATGTATAAGGAGATCGACTGAAAACGGCCCCCGGTGGACAGTGTCCGCCGGGGGCCGTTCTTTTCTTGACAGGTCTGACTGCCCTTGATACAATGGAGAAAAGCCCCATCTTTTGAAAGGATGTGCGCCCCATGAAGTCCTGGTCTCAACGGGAACTGGCGCTGGCTGTGCTGGTGGTTTTGGCGGCGATCTTCGTTCCCTATGCCGCTGTCCCTCTCTTGGCGAGGCTGGAACAGCTCCTCTCCAGCAGTGCGACGCCGCTGATCCTGTTCCTCTACGCCTGGATCTCGGCCCTGGTGACAGGGATGCCGTTTTTTCTGTGGGCCCGGAAAGGCCGGCGGGTCTGGCCCTGGATTTTGGTCCTGACTATCTGCCTGGGGTTGCTCTTCCTTTTGAGCAGAAATCTGGACACCGCCGCCCATCTGGTGGCGGTCTTCACCGATTTTTATGATACGGAGTCCACCGCCTTCCTGCTGCTCTTTGCCATGCTGACCTGCGGCGGGATGCTGTTTGGGGTCCTCCTGGCGGCTGCTGTCGCCTGGGTCCTCCGCAAAATCGACTACTGACAAACAACCCGCCCGGAGCTGTTGGCTCCGGGCGGCCTTTTCCGCGAAGCGCCCGCAAGTCGATCCATCAATCCCTGCCGCCTGTTGTCCGGATTCCCTTCGGCGGCACCAGTTCTGTCCCCTCCGGGAAGGCTCCGGCACAGGAGACGCCTGCGGCGTCCAGCAGCTCCAGCCGCATCCGGCAGAAACTCCCGCCGCCGGTGATGTAGAACACGTTTTCCCCCTGCCGCAGCGTCACCGGCCAGTTGCTCCAGATGGCGCCGTATGCCTCCTCCGATGCCCCCGGCAGTTCCCAGGACTCCCCACCGGCCAGACACACCGTCACCGGCTGGTCCTGAGAGGCATAGGTGCAATTCACCGTGGTCGTGCAATCCTCCTCCACGGTGACATAGAGAAACGCCGCTTGTTCCTGCCGGGTGGTCAGGGAGAATTCTGCCGTGATCGGATCATCGGCAACCGTCAGGGTTTCAAACTGCGGCCCTGCCGGGGTCTCGGCGGTCTCTTTCCGTTCCGTCTCTGGAAACGCCGACAGATCCTCCGGAATGTCTTCCAGGCGGCCGCAAGCCGCCATGAGAAAGCAGCAGATCAGGATCAAAACGCAGTGTTCCTTCTTCATGAAAATACCAGTCCTTTCCTCACGCTCTGTTTATCAAACGAAATGGCTGCATCCTTTTCCTCATCTCCCGTAAAAAAGCCAGCGGCTGTGCCGCTGGCTTTCAGACGTTCTCGTTTTTCGGGTGAAAATGTTCCCACACCGCCTGGGCGGCGGCCCGGGGCACCACGGCGGCAAGGGTCTCCACATCCGCCTCCCGGATGGCCTTGATGGTGCCGAAGTGTTTCCGCAGCTCCGCCCGCCGCTTCTCGCCCACACCTGGGATACCGTCCAGGGCGGAGCGGGTGGCGCTTTTGCTGTGGCTCTCGTGGTGGTAGGTGATGGCAAAGCGGTGGGTCTCCTCCTGGATCTGGCCGATGAGGGAGAACACCGCCTGCTGGGTGACGATGCCGATCTCCCGGCCCTCCGGCGTCACCAGGGCCCGGGTTCGGTGGCGGTCATCCTTCACCATGCCGAAGATGGGCACATCCACACCGAATTCCCAGGCCACCGTCTGCGCTGCCCGGGCGTGGGTCTCGCCGCCGTCGATCAGAAACACGTCCGGCAGGGGCAGAAACTTCTCGTCCCCATCCGCTGCCCGCTGGAGCCGTCGGCGCAGCACCTCCTGCATGGAGGCGTAGTCATCCGGATGTCCCTCCAAAGACTGGATGCGGAAACGGCGGTAGGCGGACTTCAGCGGCCGGGTGCCGCTGTATACCACCATGGAGGCCACGATGTCGCTCTTTCCCGTGTTGGAGATGTCGAAGGACTCCATCCGCTTCGGAGGCTCCGGCAGATTCAGCATCTTCCCCAGCAGCTCCAGGGTGTAGGCAGTCCGCTCCTCCACGGTGGTGGCTCGCTCTGTCTCCTCCTGGGCGTTCCGCTGGGCCATGGCCCGCAGCTCCGCCTTCTCTCCCCGCTGGGGCACGTGGACCCATACCTTGTGGCCCGCCCGCTTCGTCAGGACCTCCGACAGCTCTTCGCAGTCCTCCGTCTCCATGGGCAGCAGGATCTCGTGGGGCAGGATGGCCCGGGGCAGGTAGTACTGGGCCGTCAGGGCGGAGAGCATCTCGGCCTCCGACTCCTCGTTGGGGGCGGAGAACAGCTCCGTCTCCCGGCCGGCCAGATTTCCCTCCTCCATGTGGAGAATGGCGTAACAGCTCTTGCCGGATCCCCGGTACAGTCCCCAGATGTCCGTATCGGCACAGAGGCCCGCGATCACCGTCTGCTTTTTGCTGAGGGCACCGATGGCGTTAATCCGGTCCCGGAGCAGCGCCGCCTGCTCGAAGTGGAGGGCCTCCGCCTCCGCCTCCATCTCGGCGGTCATGTCCCGGAGCAGCTGCTTGCTCCTCCCCTCCAGCAGCTGCACCGCCTGCTCGATCCGGCGGTTATACGCTTCTGCTGTCATCTCCGGCCGGCAGAATCCGTCGCACCGGCCCATGTGGAAGTTCAGACAGGGGCGCTCTGCCCCGATATCCCGTGGGAATTTCCGGCTGCAGGTAGGCAACCGCAGGGCCACACACACCGCGTCCAGGGCCTGGCGGGTCTCGAACCGACCGCCGAAGGGCCCAAAGTACCGGGCGGAGTCATTGGCCATCTTGTTCACCAGGGAGAAGCGGGGGTATGCCTCTTTGGACAGGCGGACGAAGGGGTACCCCTTGTCGTCCTTCAGCAGGATGTTGTAGCGGGGCATGTGCCGCTTGATAAGGGAGTTCTCCAGCACCAGGGCCTCGAACTCGCTGGTGACGAAGATAGTGTCGAAGCGGTCCACCTGAGACACCATGTTCCGCGTCTTGGCGGTGTGGGAGGCGCTGTCCTGGAAATACTGGCTCACCCGGTTTTTCAGCTTCTTGGCCTTGCCCACGTAGATGACCCTGCCTGTTTTATCCATCATCAGATAGACGCCCGGCGCCAGTGGCAGGTCGTTGGCCTTCTCCCGCAGCTCTTCCTTTGTCACGCCCGCCGCCTCCTCGCATAAAAGATACACGGCCTTGCGCGCCGCAGGGCCGTGTCGTACTTCCTGTATCGAATGTGTTATTCGCCGAAGTTGTCCTTGACCAGTTCCACCAACGCCTCGACAGCCTCTTTCTCATCGGCGCCGTCGGCGATCAACGTAATGGTGGTGCCCTTCACGATGCCCAGGGACAGAACGCCCAGCAGGCTCTTGGCATTGACGCGGCGATCCTCCTTTTCAACCCAGATGCCGCTCTTGAACTCATTTGCTTTCTGGATAAAGAACGTGGCCGGTCTTGCGTGCAGACCTACCTCATTATTTACGGTGATCTCCTGTGTATACATGATCCAGCTCTCCTTTTCTATACCAAGTCAACCAAGTCTGTTCCAACAGCTCCACATGATAACCGATGATTTTTCTGATAACATCATACCCGGTTTTACACAGACAGTCAACGGCGTTT
Source organism: Oscillibacter sp. KLE 1745 (assembly GCF_000469445.2). Classification (NCBI taxonomy): domain Bacteria; kingdom Bacillati; phylum Bacillota; class Clostridia; order Eubacteriales; family Oscillospiraceae; genus Oscillibacter; species Oscillibacter sp. KLE 1745. The sequence continues at coordinate 39,022 of NZ_KI271703.1, forward strand.
TTCACAAACATTTTAAAATTTCCAGGAAACCGTACACAGTCTTTTCGTCTTTCAGCCTATCTTTCACAATTTTCCGGCAGTTACGCCCTCTTTTTTATCTATTTCTACAAGGGCGGCTGGAGACGCAGACAGGGGACCTCCCAAAAGGAGGTCCCCTGTGGACAGTGGGATCAATAGTTCTCGGCCTTCACCTGGAAGTAGGCCTGGGGGTGCTTGCACACCGGGCACACCGCCGGCGCGCTCTCGGCGATCTCCACATGGCCGCAGTTGCGGCAGAACCACATGACCTTCTCGCCCTTCTTGAAGACCTCGCCCTTCTTCAGGTTGTCCAGCAGCTTTAAGTACCTCTCCTCGTGGGTCTTCTCGATCTTGGCCACGCCCTCGAACTGGGCGGCCAGCGCCAGGAAGCCCTCCTCCTCGGCGGTCTTCGCCATCTCGGCGTACATCTTGGTCCATTCCTCGTTCTCGCCTGCAGCGGCAGCCACCAGGTTCTCCTCAGTGCTGCCGATGCCGTCCAGGGCCTTGAACCACAGCTTGGCGTGCTCCTTCTCATTCAGAGCGGTTTCCTGGAAGATGGCCGCGATCTGCTCGTAGCCCTCTTTCTTGGCCTTGCTGGCAAAATAGTCGTACTTGTTCCGGGCCTGGGACTCCCCGGCGAACGCGATCCACAGATTGGCTTCCGTCTTGCTGCCCTTCAGTTCCATGTGTCTGACTCCTTTCAAATTTTACAATTGTCTCTTTTTTCCTCTGGTCTATACTCATGCCGGCCGTCCTGTCCCGCACAGCGCGGGCAGTGTCCGGTGAATATCAGGGTGTGGCCCGTGACCACGCAGCCCTGGGCCGCAGCCAGACGGTCCAGCCTCTCGTCATAGGGCACAGTCTCCAGATCCAGCACAGCCCCGCAGGCGCGGCAGCGGAAATGGGTATGGGGCCGAGTCACCGCGTCAAAGCGGGTCACAGGGCCGTCCAGCTCTGTCAACCGCCCCTCCCGGGCCATCTGCTGGAGATTGCGGTACACGGTCCCCAGGCTCAGCCGGGGCATCTCCGGCTTCAGCTGCTGATAGACCATCTCCGCCGTGGGATGGGCGCGGCTCTCCAGCACAGTCTGGTAGATCCGCTCCCGCTGCTGGGAAAAACGCTGCGGCATAGGCTTTCTTCCTTAAATAGTAATAATTACTATTATTTATATATCATATCCTGCTGGAAAATGCAAGCACTTTTTCAAAATTCGGACAACATTCGACTGTCCGGCGCTGGCGGAAACTTCCGCTGCTAAATCCAGACGCCACGGAGACAATAACACCTGGGTATCGCGAAACAAACGCCCGCGCAAAGGGAGGTCAACCCATGAAAAGACAGTTTACGCTCTTGCTGGCCTCTGTCCTGGTGGTGTTTGCCCTGACCGCCTGCGGCGGCAACGACAAAGACACCAACCAAGATAACAACGGCCAAAACACGGTCGGAGAGGATATCCAGAACGCTGGCGAAGACATCATGGATGCCGGCGAGGACATCCTGGACCCCGACAACAACAATAGCAACAAGGACAACGGGACCGGCGATCACAAGAACGACCAGAACACCACCGACAGAGGTGACAGTGCCCTCACCGGCGGCGACACCACCGTGGAGGATGCCGTCACCAAGCAGAACAGCCGTCCCGGCGTATCCTACGGACAAATGCTGCGCAATGCCCGGGTCCACGATTCCGACGGGCTTCTGACGGACCACGAAAATGCCGCCAGCGGCCGCACAGCATAAAAACGGACAGAGAAGCGTTTTGCCTGCTTGAACAGGAAGACGGCGCGCAGAAAACACACAGGGCCGCGGCAACAGCTGCGGCCCTGTCTTTTTCCGAAAGGGCTTGGGAAGGTCCTTGCCTTTTCCAGGGAACATGGTACAATAAGGCAAAGCATACATTTTGTGGAAAAGGAGCCGCTATGAGCACTGTGAAAGAACCCCTCCACCCCCTGAGGACAGCCCGGTACCTGTGGCTGGGCATCCTTCTCTGCGCCCTGGTGGGCGGCGCCTGCTTTCTGGGCGGGCGGTGGTCCGCCGGCCGGTCTGAGACAGCGAAAATAGACACGGTCGTCCTGCAGAATCAGCTGTCGGAGATCCGGGAGCTGGCCACGGTCACCTACGCCTACACCAACATGGCCCAGTTCGAGAGCAGCAACGACTTCTACGGGGTGAAAATCCCCTTCACCACCAAGTCCTTCATTCTTACCTACGACGGCACCGTCAAGGCCGGGGTGGACCTGGACGGGGCGGAGGTGTCCGTCAGCGGCACCACGGTCACCATCACACTGCCGGAGGCGGAGATCCTCTCCCACGAGATCGATGAGGACAGCATGGAGGTGTTCGACGAGAAGACCTCCATCTTCAATCCCTTCACAGTGGAGGATTTCACCTCCTTCCAGTCGGATCAGAAGGCAGCCATGGAGGAAAAGGCCCTGTCCCGCGGGCTTCTGGCGGAGGCTCGCGCCAAAGCCGTCTCCAGCGTAGAGCAGCTGTTTGCCGCCGCACTGCCGGACACATACACCGTCACGGTCCAATAAAAAACAGAGGCGGAGCCGCGGCTCCGCCTCTTCTCATGCCAGGATATAGTCTCCCAGGGCCTCCGGCGTGTCCGCCAGATGGTCCGCCCCGGCGTCCTCCAGCTCCTGCCGGCTCCGAAATCCCCAGGTGACGCCGCAGGCCGTCAGGCCGCCGTTGTGGGCCGTTTGCATATCCACGCCGCTGTCTCCCACAAACAACGTCTCCTCCGGGCGCACTGCCAGGTCGGCCAGCAGAGCGTGGATGCCCGCCGGGTCCGGCTTCACCGGCACTCCCTTGACTTGGCCCCGCACCAGATGGAAGACACCGGGAAAGTAGTGTTCCACGATCTCCCGGCAAAAGCCGTCCGCCTTGTTGGAGTAAACCGCCAGGGTCACTCCCCGTCTCCCCAGCCGCTCCAGCAGTGCCGGGATGCCGTCATAGGGCCGTGTCTCGTCCATGTTGTGGGCGCCGTAATAGGCGGAAAACTGGGCGAGAGTATTGGCCAGCAGCAGGGGACTGCGGCTCTTCTCCGGAGAAAACCGCCGCACCAGATTGGGGATTCCATGGCCCACCATGGTCTTGAACTCCTCTGCGGAGTACTCCGGCCAGCCGTTCCGGCGGCAGACCCAGTTTCCGGCATTGGTCAGGTCCTGAATCGTGTCCAGCAGGGTGCCGTCCAGGTCAAAGATCACTGTATGATACATGGCCCGTCTCCTTTGTTCTTCGGTAAGATTGTTTTTATTTTATCAATTTCTCCGCACCGCTACAACTGGCATTCAAACCGAAAGGCGCGGTTTTCACCGCGCCTTTTTTATGAAAGTTTCCCGTCATTTCACAGGGGGCAGGGCTTCCAACCCTTCCCGGTCAGCAGAACACATTCCCGGAAACCCGCCGCTCTTGCCAGCTCCGCCGCCTGGCCGTAGCCATACACGACCGTTTCCGGGCTGTGGGCGTCGGCGGTGAGGATGATCTGTCCTCCCATGCCCCGCCACTCCCGCAGAAGGAACACCGCCGGATAGGGCGTGTCCCGGTATCCCCGGGAGATGGCGCCGGTGTTGACCTCCAGCAGCGTGGCATCCGGATCCGTGTGGTGCAGGGCCTCCAGCGCCGCCGTGCGGCAGCGGGGATCGTCCTCGTCAAACAGGGCATTTCCCCGATTCAGCTTGGTCACCAGGTCAATGTGGCCCAGAATGGCGGGTCTTCGGTCCGCCATGGCGGCCACATCCCGGTAGTAGCCCTCTGTCAGGGCCAGCATATCGCCGCCGAACATCTGGTCCCGGCAGGCGGTCAGCCGCTCCCGGTCCCAGTCTATGCCATGGTACTTCCCGGTCTTCGGGTCATAGAGGTTGTGGACGGAGCCGATCCAGTAGTCCGCCCAGTCCGGCACCGGCTGTACGGACTGGCTGTCCTGCTCGATACCCAGCAGGACCTCCATCCGTCCGGCGTATTCCGTCCGGAGGCGCAGCACCTGCTTCCGGTATTCCGCCGGATCGGTTGGCAGGACGTTGCCCGCGTCGTGGGGGATCTCCGTGTGGCTGTGGCCGGAGGCGCCGAAGAAGCGGACCCCTGCCGCATACGCGGCCGCAGCCATCTCCGCCAGGGTTCCCTTCCCGTCGCAGAGGACGGAGTGGGTGTGGACGGAGCAGCATTCCGGTGTCAGTCTCATTGCATCCGCTCCTGCTTCACCTTGTGGTCGATGACATGGCGCTTCTCCAGCTCCGCCGTCACGTCCTCCAGGGTGATGCCCATCTGGACCATCAGCACCATCACATGGTAGGTCAGGTCGGCGATCTCATAGATGGTCTCCTCCCTGTCCTCCTTGCGGCCGCCGATGATGACCTCGGTGCACTCCTCGCCCACCTTCTTCAGGATCTTGTCCAAGCCCTTTTCAAAGAGATAGGTGGTGTAGCTGCCCTCCTTGGGATCGGTCTTCCGCCCCTGGATCAGACGGTACAGGCCCTCATAGCTGAAAGCCTTCAGCTCCTCGGAGAGGTAGACCGGCCGGAAGAAGCAGCTCTCCGCCCCGGTGTGGCAGGCGGGGCCGTCCTTCACCACCTCCACCACCAGGGCGTCCTTGTCACAGTCCGCGGTGATGGACACCACATGCTGGACGTTGCCGGAGGTCTCCCCTTTGCGCCAGAGCTGCTGGCGGCTGCGGGAGAAGAAGCAGGTCCGGCCCTCGTCAATGGTGATGGCCAGGCTCTCTGCGTTCATGTAGGCCAGGGTCAGGACCTCCTTGGTGTAGTGGTCCTGGACGATGGCGGGGATCAGGCCGTTTGCGTCAAATTTCAAATCCATGGTGCTGTCTCCTTTTCTTGGGTATGCCGCCCGTGGGCGGCTGGGACTCCGCTTCCCGTCCGGAACCGGGCGTTCTGTCAGATCCGCATCTCCACGCCTTGCGCCCGCAGATAGTGCTTCAGCTCCTTGATATCCACCTGCCGGGTGTGGAAGATGGACGCCGCCAGCCCCGCATCGATGCCGGGGTGGGTGAAGAGCTGGGCAAAGTCCTCCATTTTCCCGGCGCCGCCGCTGGCGATGATGGGCACGCTCACCCGTGATGCCAGGGCGTCCAGCATCTCCAGGTCAAAGCCCTGCTTGACGCCGTCGGTGTCGATGGAGTTCAACACGATCTCCCCGGCGCCGTCGGCCACGCCCCGGGCGGCCCACTCCATAGCGTCGATGCCGGTGTCCTCCCGGCCGCCCTTGGCGAAGAGGCGGAACTGCCCGTCCACCCGCTTCACGTCCATACTGAGCACCACGCACTGGTCGCCGTACTTCTTGGCTGCCGCGCCGATGATGGCGGGGTCCGCGATGGCGCCGGAGTTGACGCTCACCTTGTCGGCGCCGCATTTCAAGACCCGGTCAAAGTCCTCCAGCGTCCGGATGCCGCCCCCTACCGTCAGGGGAATGAAAATCTCGCCCGCAACCCGCCGCAGGATGTCCGTAAACAGGTTCCGGCCCTCCGCAGAGGCGGTGATGTCATAGAATACCAGCTCGTCCGCCCCGGATTCGTTGTAGAACCGGGCCATCTCCACCGGGTCTGCCATATCCCGCAGACCCTCAAAGTTGGTCCCCTTCACCACCCGGCCGTCCTTCACGTCCAGGCAGGGGATGATCCGCCTGGCTAACATGCGCCCACCTCCCGGATGACCGTTTTTAAATCCAGACGGCCCGTGTACAGGGCCTTGCCCAGAATGGCGGCTTTGGTCCCGATCTTCCGGAGCTCCCGCAGCTCCTCCAGACTGCTGACGCCGCCGGAGGCGGTGATGTCCAGGCCCTCAATTTTTGCCAGCTCCCGGTAGAGCGCCAGATTGGTGCCCTGTTCCGCCCCATCCCGGCTGATGTCCGTATAGATGACGGTCTGGACGCCCGCGTCCCGGAGGCGGCGGCAAAAGTCCACGCCCTTTTCCGCAGACAGCTCCTTCCAGCCGCTGACGGCCACGTAGCCGTCCCGGGCGTCCACCCCCACGGCGATCCGGTCGCCGTATGTTTGGGCCATCCGCTCCGTGAAGTCGAAATCCTTCACCGCGATGGTGCCCAGGATGCACCGGCCCACACCCAGATCCAGGTACCGGCGGATGCGGTCCTCGTCCCGGATTCCGCCGCCCACCTCGATGTAGAGGCCACCCTGTCCGGCAATGGCGGCGATGGTGTCAAAGTTGGCCAGGGTGCCGTCCTTGGCGCCGTCCAGGTCCACCACATGGAGGTATCCGGCACCGGCGGCGATGAAGTCCCGGGCCACGGCGCAGGGGTCCTGGGCGTAGACCGTCTCTTTGTCATAGTCTCCCTGATACAGGCGGACCACCTGTCCGCCCCGCAGGTCAATGGCGGGAAAAATCTGCATAGACCACGTCTCCTCTGTCAATCTTTGTTCTTGTTGTCCAGAAGCACCAGCACCAGACCGATGATCCCACAGAGCAGACCCACCGGGGCCCAATAGGCCCGCATCCAACTAAGAATCGTGAGCGCAGGGGGCTCAAATCCGACCAATACCAGCAGAATGCCGAACAGGATCCAGGCAAAACCCAGCCAGATCCGCCTCATGCCGTCTCCTCCCAATCTAATTATAGGTGCTCCTTGCAGGAGAGCTCCTCCGCATCCAGCCGCAGGACGCACACGGCGTCCACCGCCGCGTCCGGAAAGGTCCAGTCCCCGCAGCAGGTAGCCTGGCGCATGATAGCCGCCAGACCCCGCCGCCTCTCTTCCGCCGTCTCTACCACACGGATGGGGCCCTCGCCGATGACGCTTTGAAACGCGGCGGTGTAGCCGCAGGCCGCCTCCGCCCCCTGAAGCCGGTAGCCGGTGTCCAGCTCGAACCCGGCCCAGCCGTTTCGGCGGACCAGGTCCACCTTCCGCCCCTCCGCGGCGCCGTGGAAGTAAAAGACATGGCGGCCGCCCTCCACCGTGTGGCCGAAGTTCACCGGCACCACGTAGACGCCTCTGCCGTCCTGAAGGCCCAGGCGGCAGACTTCACATGCGTCGATAACCGCCCGGACCTTCTCCGGAGCCGTGACGGCCCTGTCCTGTCGTCTCATAGGTCTCATGGCATCCTCCCTCACAGTTCCGCAAAGGCCCGCAGCAGCCGCAGTCCCGTGTCCCCGGATTTCTCCGGGTGGAACTGGGTGCCGTAGACGTTTCCCCGGCGCACCACACCGGTGACATCCACATTGCCGTACCGGGACGCGGCCAGAGTGCCGGCGGCGCAGTCCCGGGCATAGAAGCTGTGGACGTAATACACATACTCTCCGTCCCGGACGTGGCGGAACAGGGGGTCATCTTTCAAAATCTGCAAGCTGTTCCAGCCCATGTGGGGGACCTTCAGCGTCTTGTCCGTCAGGTCCCGGCGGAGGTCCACTACTTGGCCGGGCACCAGCCCCAGGCCGGGGTGCTCCCCGTACTCAAAGCTCTTGTCAAACAGCAGCTGCATCCCCAGGCAGATGCCCAGGAGAGGCTTCTTCTCCGCCTCCTCCTGAATCACCGGCACCAAGCCGGTGGCATCCAGCTTGGCGCGGGCGTCCCCAAAGGCGCCCACGCCGGGCAGGATGATCCGGTCTGCCGCCCGGAGGCGGCCGGCGTCGCCGGTGACCTCCGCCTCCAGGTCCAGGGCCCTCAGGCTGGAGAGCAGGGAGAACAAGTTCCCCACGCCGTAGTCTACAATTGCAATCATTTACAGCACACCCTTCGTGCTGGGAATTTCATCCCGGTGTTTTTCGTCCGGGGCCACAGCCATCTTCAAGGCCCGGCCCGCGCCCTTGAACACGGCCTCCAGAATGTGGTGAGTGTTCTCCCCGGCCATCTGCCGGATGTGGAGGGACATGGGGCACGCCCGGACGAAGGCCAGGAAGAACTCCTTGCCCAGCTCCGTATCGAAGTCCCCCACCCTTTGGGCGGGCAGGTCCACGGACCAGCCCAGATAGTCCCGGCCGGAAAGGTCGCAGGCCACCAGCACCAGCGTCTCGTCCATGGGCAGGAGGAACTGGCCGTAGCGCGTGATACCCCGCTTGTCCCCCAGAGCCTCTGCAAAGGCCCGGCCCAGGCAGATGCCGATGTCCTCCACGCTGTGGTGGCCGTCCACCTGAGTGTCCCCCTGGCAGCGGATGGTCAGGTCAAAATCCCCATGCCGGGCGAACAGCTCCAGCATGTGGTCCAGGAACCCCACGCCGGTGGCGATGTCCGCCTTCCCAGTGCCGTCCAGGTTTAAAGAGAGCTGGATCCGGGTCTCCCGGGTGTCCCGCCTGATATCAGCAGTGCGCATCTCTCCGCCTCCTTACAGCTCTTCCAGGATGGCCGTCAGCTCCTCCACCAGGGTCTCCATCTGCTCCATGGATCCGATGGTAATGCGGATATAGTCCCGGATCCGGTCCGCGTCGAACCAGCGGACCAGGACGCCGTTCTCCTTCAGCTTCCGGTACAGGGTCTCGCCGGGAAGCTGGCTGTGGCGGGCAAAGACGAAGTTGGCCTGGGAGGGCAGGACAGTGAAGCCCAAATTCTCCAGCTCTCCCACGGTCCAGGCCCGGGTCTGCCGGATGGCAGCGGTGCAGGCGGCGAAGTACGCCTCGTCCGCCACAGCAGCGGCCCCTGCCGCGATGGACAGCCGGTTTACATTGTAGGGATGGAAGCTGTATTTCACCCGGTTCAGGTCCGCGATCAACTCCGGGCTGCCCAATGCGTAGCCCACCCGACCGCCGGCCAGGGACCGGCTCTTGGACATAGTCTGGGTCACCAGCAGGTTGTCATAACGGTAGATCATGGGCACGCAGCTCTCGGCGCCGAAGTCCACATACGCCTCGTCCACGATCACCACTCGGTCTGGGTTCGCCTCCAGCAGCCGCTGGATGTCGTTCCGGGGCACGGCAATACCGGTGGGGGCATTGGGGTTGGCGATGACAATGGTGCCGGGGAAATCCATATAGTCGTCCACATGTAAGGTGAAGTCCTCCCGCAGGGGGATTATCTTCACATCCAGATCGAACAGGGCAGCCTGGGACTTATAGAACCCATAGGTAACATCCGCAAAGGCCACGGGTTGCCCCGCTCCGCAGAAGGCCCGGAAGGCAAAGGCCAGCACCTCGTCAGAGCCGTTGCCCGCCAGCACGTTCTTGGCTTTCAGCTCATAGCGCCTGGCGATGGCCTCCGTCAGCGCGGCACAGGTGGGGTCGGAGTACAGGTTCAGTTTCAGGATCTCCGCCCGGTTGATGGCCTTGAGAACCTTGGGCGACGGGGGGAAGGGGCTCTCATTGGTGTTCAGCTTTACATACTGCTGATCCTGGGGCTGCTCGCCGGGGGTGTAGGGGGCAAGGCGCTCCGCCTCCTGGGAAATCCAGCGGCTCATGGGATCACTCTCCTTTCTCTTCCGTGCGGGACAGGGCAGACCGGGCGTGGCCGTGGAGGCCCTCCCGCTCTGCAAAGTCCGCGATCCGGGGGGCGGCGTCTGCCAGCGCCTCCCGGGTGTAGTAGATGAACTGGGTCTTCTTCACAAAGTCGTCTACGCTGAGGGGACTGGAAAACCGGGCCGTACCGCTGGTGGGCAGGGTGTGGTTGGGACCCGCGAAATAGTCCCCCAGCGCCTCTGGCGTGTGGCGGCCCAGAAAAACGCTGCCGGCGTTTTTGACCAGGGGCAGCAGGGCAAAGGGATCGTCCACGCACAACTCCAGATGCTCCGGAGCGATGCGGTTGGCGGCCTCCATTGCCGCGGCCAGGTCCTTTGTCACCAGGATCTTACCGTTGGCCTCCAAGGACTTTTGAGCGATATCTCGCCGGGGCAGGTCCGTCAGCTGGCGCTCCACCTCGTTTTGGACGGCCTCCGCCAGGGGGCGGCTGTCCGTCACCAGCACGGCGGCGGCGTGGGCGTCGTGCTCCGCCTGGCTCAACAGGTCCGCCGCCACCCAGGCGGGGTCGCTCTTCCCGTCCGCCACCACCAGGATCTCACTGGGGCCGGCGATCATGTCGATGTCCACCTGTCCGAACACCTTCCGCTTGGCGGCAGCCACAAAGACGCCGCCGGGACCCACGATCTTGTCCACCTGGGGGACTGTCTCCGTGCCGTAGGCCAGGGCCGCCACCGCCTGGGCGCCGCCGATCTTGAACACCCGGTCCGCCCCGGCGATTTTTACCGCTGCCAGAGCTTCTGCAGAGATGGCGCCGTTTTGGTTCGGCGGCGTCACCACCGCGATCTCTTTTACCCCGGCGATCCTGGCAGGGATGACGTTCATCAAAATGGTGGAGGGAAAAGCCACCGGGCTGCCGGGTACGCAGATGCCCACCCGCTCGACAGGCGTGTATCGCTGGCCCAGCACCACGCCGGGCCGGTCCGTCAGGCAGAAGTCCCGGTGGACCTGTGCCTCATGGAAGTGCCGGATATTGTCCGCCGCCTGCCGCAGCGTCTCCCGGAAATTCCCGTCCACACGGTCCCAGGCGGCGCGCAGCTCCTCCGCCGTCACCTCAAACCGCTCCAGATCTGCGCCGTCGAACCGGCGGGTGTATTCCCGCAGGGCCTCATCCCCCCGGGTGCGGACGTCCGCCAGAATGGCGGCCACCGCCGCATCCACGTCCTCCTCCGCCTGGGGGGGCCGGTCAAAGAGGGGCAGGTCCTCCAGGCGGTCCGCCTCATAGATGGGAATCATGCCTCCGTCACCTCCTTCAGCCTGCCCAGAAGCGCCTCGATCTCCTGGTGCTTGAACTGGTAGCTGGCCCGGTTGGCGATGAAGCGGGCCGAGATGGGCATGAACTCCGTCAGCACCTTCAGATCGTTCTCCCGCAGGGTGGTGCCCGTCTCCACGATGTCCACAATCACATCGGAGAGGCCCAGGATGGGGGCCAGCTCAATGGAGCCGTTCAGCTGGATGATGTCGATGTCCCGGCCCTGGGCGGCGTAGTACCGCTTGGCGATATTCCCGAATTTGGTGGCCACCCGCAGGGCCCGGCTCTGGTCCTCGGTAAAGTCTTTCGGCCCGGCCACGCACATCCGGCACCTGCCCAGGCCCGTGTCCAGCAGCTCATACACATCCGCGCCGGACTCCGCCAGGATGTCCTTGCCCACGATGCCGATGTCCGCCGCGCCGTGCTCCACGTAGATGGCCACGTCGCTGGGCTTCACCAAGAAGTAGCGGATGCCCGCCTTTCGGTTCTCCACCACCAGCTTCCGGGTGTCGGCGTAGTTTTCCGGGCAGCCGTAGCCCACGCCCGCCAGCAGGTCGTAAACCTTGTCTCCCAGGCGGCCCTTGGGCAGGGCCACGTTCAGCATCACCAGGCCAGCCGGCTCCGCCGCCGCGTCGGACAGCCGGTCCAGCTCGTCTAAGTACAGCGCAAAGCCGATGGCCCGGGCGCCGGGGCGGAACTGCTCCGCCAGGGGGTCATACTGCCCGCCCCGGAGCACTGCCCGGGGCGCTCCCGCCAGATATCCCTGGAGCACCAAGCCGTTGTAATACTCCATATCGTTCACCAGGGAGAAGTCCAGCTTCCAGTGGTCCGTCTGCCCCTGGTCCTCCAGCGCCCGACACAGGCCCCGCAGCTCTTCCAGCGCCGCCCCCATGGCGGCGTTCAGGGCCAGCACCTCCGCGGCAGCAAGAACCTCCTGCCAGGGCCCTGCCAGAGTCCCCAGGCGGCAGAGTGCGTCCGTCCCCTGGCGGGAGAGGCCCGCGGCCTCAGCGGCTTTGCGCAGCTCATGGACGTTTTTGTCCCGGATACAGGTGAGGAGCCTGGGCCGCACAGCCTCCTGGGCGCCCACCGCGTCAAAGAGGCCGGTGACGAAGCCCATGTGGCTGATCTCCAGCACGAAGTCCCGCCCGGTCAGGGCCAGGCTCCGCAGGGCCAGGGACACCACCTGGGCCGCAGCGGCATCATCCACGGCACCGATGCACTCCAGGCCCATCTGACTGATCTCCCGGAAGGTATGGCTCTCCTGGCTGGGGCGGTAGACGTTTTCCTGATAGTAGTACCGGCCGCAGCCGCCGGGCCCCACCTGGGCATTCTTGGCGATGGAGAGGGTCACGTCCGGCTTCAGCGCCAGCAGCCGCCCGTCCAGGTCCGTAAAGGTGATGACCTGCTCGCTGGAAAGAAAACGGCGGTTCTCCTGATAGAGACCGTATTCCTCGAACCGACCCATGTGGTATTTGCGGAAGCCCTCCTGTTCATACAGCAGCCGCAGCTGCAGCGATGCCCGCTCCTGGGGCCGCAGGACGTTCAGATCCAGTTCCATGGGGACTCTCCTCCCGGCGGACTATCAGCCCGCGTTGATTTCAGCATTTATTTTACTTTATTTTATTAGCAAAGTAAAGCGGTAATTCGGTAGTAAGGAAAATTCTATGCTTTTAACAAATTCAACTTCGCACAAAATAGAAGTTAACGTGATTTTACACCCAGGATGGTGTTTTTGCAATCTCCCTTTCCCCTGTTCCCGCCCTGACATTTCCAGCCCTAAAAATGAAATTTTCTTCATAGATAGAGGATTTCCGACAAATGCTCCTTTTATCATTTAAAGAAAACCCATGATTCTATGGAGTATGGCAATGAAAAGAAGTACCCCTCTGACCCGCAACATCGGCGCGAAAGTGAAATACTACCGGAAGCTCCGCGGCCTTTCCCAGAAGCAGCTGGCCGCCCAGCTGCAGACCAACGGCTGCGATATCACGGAGACCATGCTGGGCCACATCGAGACGGGCTACCGCTCCACTTCCATTTTTGAGATCGACAAGCTGGCCGAGGCGTTGAAAGTGGACTACAACGCCCTGTTTGCCCAGGATTAACGGCACGGTACGGAGAGATCTCCGCGCCGTGCCGTTTTGCTTCCGGTCATCCGTTGTCCAGGGCCACGGTGTAGGTGAAGGAGAGGCGGTTGCCCTCCTCCACCGGCTGCCAGCCCATGCCTTGGAAGTAACAAAATCCTGTCTGCTCCACCTCTGCCGTGATGATTACCCCCGGCTGATGAAGGGTGAAGCCCCGCTCCCAGTCCGCCTCCTCCTGCTCCCGCAGCTGGGCCTGCCGGGAGAGAGACCAGAAAGGCGCCTCCCTGCGCCCCCAGACCAGGGCCGTCACGATTTGGGGCACATAGCTGTCAGGTGTTTCCACCCACATAGCTGTGGTATTTTGGAAGGTTCCGGACATGGTGACCGCTGTGACATGGCCGTCCTCCACCGTGTAGTGGAACGCCTTGGCATCGTCCCAGGGGTTCACATCCATCAGGTCTTCCAGGGAGATGATCTGGCTGCCATCCTCCGGCTTTTCCTGCCACTGGCCGTCTTCATCCAGATAGGCCCTGCCGCCAAAGTCCAGATATTCCGCCTGGCGGTTGTAGTTCTCCGCGAACTCCGCCACAGTCAGATCCCCTCTGTTGGGCGGCAGCTGGGACCAGCTGTTGACAGCCTCTCCCACTATCAGCACCAGGAGTACCGTCAGGATCAGCGATGCGGCGTATCGGAGCCGGAAGGGCTTTGCGGTGTAGGCCACCCCGTCGTCCCAGGGCTGGGGCTCCTCTTTCCAGCACCGCCAAGCAGATCGGAGGATCATCACAAGAGACAGTATGGGGATATAAAAGCCCAATCCCATCCATAGCATCATGAGATAGCGGGTCACGCCCTCGCTGTATGGGAGGTTTTTTCCATCCATTCCAGCCAGCCGCATCCCCAACAGGGCCTTGCCCGGCGTGGTGCCCCAGAGATGCAGGGACAGAGGTTCCAAAACACCCAGCAGGACCACCCCCGCGAAACTGATAGCCAGTGCGGCCCGAGTCGGGTTATACCCCAGCAGGCATAGTCCCGCCACCAGCAGCATCCGCACCAGCATCTCATCGAACATTCGGGCGAACAGCCGCCGGGAGGCGCTGCACACCGTAGGCAGCCGGTCCGTCTCCGGCAGGGCCGAAGCAGATGCCTTCTCCCACCAGGGGCCGCCCTCCCCCGGCAGGGCCGGGGCGTCCAGGTCCGCCAGGTACCTCCCCGGGTCCAGGCCGGTGAATGTGGTGCCGGTCCGCCGCAGGTCGCCGCAGACCCGCTCCACCCGGCCCAGGGCGGCCTGTTCGCCGCCCACCTCCGCCAGTCGCCGGTCCAGCACGGCAGAAAGTTCCGCCCTGCCGTCCCGCAAGGCCCGAAGCGCCTCGATGGTTACTCCCAGCCGCCGCAGCAGCTTGATCTTCTCCAGGGTCCGCAGGTCCTCCTCGCTGTAATCCCGGTAGCCGTTACCGGACCGGGCGGGGGCCAGCAGCCCCTCCGCCTCGTAGTAGCGGATATTGGCCCGGGGCACGCCGGACCGGGCCTCCATCTCCTTGCTGGTCAATGATACCGCCTCCTTTGGCCTCAGGATAAAGTATCAAGGGACTTGACAGTCAAGCCTTTTTCGCAAAAAAGCCGCCCGCCGCCGGAGATTTCCCGGCTGGACATTCCCCTTTGCCTCTGCTATGATGGTATCATCTTCGCCGGGGCTCTGCAAGACCACCGGCAGATCAATAAAAAGGAGAGACTGCCATGTTCACCCCATCCGACAAGTGCCCCCGTCGGGATGCCTGCGTCCAGAACGGCAAGGGCCTCATCCACATGAAGGACCTGACGGACAAGGAGGGCCTCTATAACCACGGCCGCCTGTTCGCCCACGTCACCGTGGACCCAGGCTGCTCCATCGGCGACCACCCCCACGACCATGAGACCGAGTTTTACTACATCATCAAGGGCGAGGGCGTGTTCAACGACAATGGCAAGGAGATCGTGGTCCGCCCCGGCGACATCTGCGCCACCGGCTACGGCGAGGTCCACGGCCTGGAGAACCGGGGCACGGAACCCGTGGAGCTGATTGCTTTAATCGTGGGAGAATAAAACCGGATCCAAGCGGCCCCTGGGGCCGCTTTTTCCTGCCCTGAAAAAAACTTTCCCCTCCCTGAAAGTTTTTTCCCCGCCGGATCGTATCCTGGGTGAGAGCGCTCCAAAGGAGTTGAGATACATGGACGATATGGAACAGGCGGAGCGGCTGGCCAACACATACGCCGACGCGATCCTCCGCCTCAGTTACACCTATCTGAAAAACACCCACGATGCCCAGGATATCTGCCAGACGGTCTTCGTGAAGCTGCTGATGGAGCCCCGGGAGTTTAAGAGCCCGGAGCACGAGCGGGCCTACATCCTGCGGATGGCGGCCAACGCCTGCAAGGACCTGCTGAAAAGCCCCTGGCGGCAGCGGTCCCAATCCCTGGACGTCGGACTGGAGGTCCCCGCCCCCCAGGCGGGCGACGGGTCTGTGCTGGAGGCGGTAAATCAGCTGCCGCCCCACTACCGGGCCGTCATTTACCTGTTCTATTACGAGGGTTACCAGGCTGCCGAGATCGGTCAAATCCTGGGCATCCCCACCGCAACCGTCCACACCCGGCTGGCCCGGGGACGGGCGAAGCTGAAAGAACTTTTGGGAGGATATGGCTATGAACAGCTCGTTTGAATATCAGGAGTCCCTGAACAGCCTGCACTTTACAGAGGAGGAAAAGGCCGCCATCGCCCGCCGGGCCGCTGAGGCGGCGCGGAAGCAGACCCGGCCCGCTCGCCGCCCCGTCCGCCGGATAGCCCTGATCGCCGCTGCGGCGGTGCTGGTGCTGGCAGTGGGCACCGCCGGCGCCACCGGCATCCTGCGGTCCGCTGCGGAGGTCTTCTCTCCCCTCTTTGGCGGGGCACCCGCTCAGACGGAGATCATCGACAAGATCGGCTATCCCGTGGGCGCCAGCGACACGGACAACGGCGTCACCGTCACCGCCGACGCCGTCATGGGCGATGCGTATAATGCCGTTATCGTCTACACCATCAGTCGGGACGACGGTACCCGCCTGCTGCCGGAGGACATCACAGGCGAAATGCTGCTGGTCCACGGCAACGGCACGGACCTGAGCATTCTGGGCGGAAGCCACGGCAGCAGCTATTTTGTGGTGGAGGATCCCGCAGCCAGCTCCATCCAGATGGTGGAGACGGTCAGCGCCGACAAGCCCATCAACGACTGCACCGCCACCGGTGTGTTCGAGAACCTCTACAAGTGGGACGAGGAGGCCGGCGAGGCCGTACCCATCATCGAGGGCAAGTGGAGGCTCAAGTTTGAGATGACCTACGAGGACAGCTCCGTCACCCTGAGCGGCGGCGAGACCTTCACCCAGGACGGCATGACCTTCACCATCGACTCCATCACCCTCTCTCCCGTGGCCTACAAGGTGGACTACACCGTGGACAGCGCGGTGGTGTGGAGCAACTCCGGCAGCGGCCGGCAAAGCGAAGAGGACCGCCTCACCACACAGCGGTACTTCGAAAACGTGGAAATCCTGCTGACCCTCACCGACGGCACGGTGATCGACCTGTCCAACGCCGGCGGCAGCATCGGCCCGGAGGATGGCGTCACTGTCTGCTCCAAGGGCGAGGTGTTCTCTGAGGTCCTCCCCATGGAGGACATGGCCTCCATCTCTGTGGGCGGCGTGGTGTACGATCTGACAGCGGAGTGAGCTGAGGCATTCCCAGGCAGGCCGAACCGTTCCGGAAGCAGCGCAGAGAACTGTGCGGCCGCCTCTATCGGACGGCTCTCAGACGAAGGGGCCCGCACTGCTCTAAATTAAAACTTTGCCTGTCCTGTCAAAACGTTTTTTGCAGAAGAAGGACCCGCCGGGGCACACGCCCCAGCGGGTCCTTATCTTTTGCAGTTCCGGTTACTGGGGCGCCACGTGCTCCGGCTTTACCAGATCCGCCAGCAGCTCCTTCGCCCGCTCCACGTCCTCCGGCTTCACGGAGATGTAGTAGGTCAGCCGGTCGATCTTCCCGTTGGGGCCGAAGTCCCGGTGGTCCAGCTTGGCGCCGCAGCCGCACGCCGGCGCCTCCGTCTCATAGAAACCGGTCTCCATGACCTTGATGCCAGCATCCTTCAGCCGCTGCCGGGCTTCCTTCCACCGGGGTTTGTCGCCCCAGACCTCATAGGCCTTCTCACGCTTTCCGAACAGCGCCATACGTCAGCCCTCCAGGGACTTCCAGGCAGTCTCCAGGGCGATCTCCATCATCTCGTGGAAGGAGTCCTGCCGCTCCTGGGCGGAGAGGGACTCCCCGGTAAAGATGTGGTCGGAGATGGTCAGCAGGGACAGCGCCCGCTTCCCCAGCCGCTGGGCCGTCCAGTAGAGGCCAGCCGTCTCCATCTCCAGCGCCAGGATGCCGAACTTCCGGTACATGGCCCCGGCGTCGGAGTTGTCGTTGTAGAACTGGTCCGCCGTGAACACCTGACCCACATCTGCCCGGACGCCCATGGCCTCCGCCGTCTCCACCGCGTCCCGGAGGAGCCGGAAGTCGGCGGTGGCGCACAGCTGGCCGGGGAACCGGTACTGGTCGGCGAAGTGGGAGTTGGTAGAGGCCCCCAGGGCGATGACCACATCCCGGACCTTCACATCATCCCCGATGCCGCCGGCGGAGCCGATGCGGATGATGGTATCCACACCGAAGAATTGGTACAGCTCATAGCTGTAAATACCCATAGAGGGCACGCCCATACCGTGGCCCATGACGGAGATGCGCTTGCCCTTGTAGGTGCCGGTGTAGCCCAGCATGTTCCGGACGGTGTTGAAGCACACCACCTCCTCCAGATAGTGGTCCGCCACGTACTTGGCCCGCAGGGGGTCGCCGGGCATCAGCACAGCTTTTGCAATCTGGCTCTCTTCCGCCGCGATAGAGGCGGATGGGGATTCCTTAACGGCCATTTTTGATTCCTCCTTGTAATGTAGATGTCAGATATTCCATTTTGTTGTCACTTCTTGTCGTCAAACAGCGCCTTCAGGCTCTTGGTATAAGGCGGGCGGCAGATGCCCTTCTCCGTGACGATGCCGGCGATCAGCTCATGGTCCGTCACATCGAAGGCGGGGTTGTAGCACTTCACCTCGGGCAGAGCCATGGGCTTTTCGTACCACATGGTCTTGATCTCCTCGCCGTCCCGCTCCTCGATGGGGATGTGGTCCCCGTCGGGGCAGGCCATATCAATCGTGGAGGTGGGGCCCAGCACGTAGACGGGAATGCCGTAGTGCTTAGCCAGAATCGCCACGCCGGAGGTGCCGATCTTGTTGGCGGTGTCGCCGTTGGCGGCCACCCGGTCGCAGCCCACGAAGCAGGCCTGGACCCAGCCGTTCTTCATGACAATGGAGGCCATGTTGTCGCAGATCAGCGTCACGTCCACCCCGGCCCGCTGGAGCTCATAGCTGGTGAGCCGGGCGCCCTGGAGCAGGGGGCGGGTCTCGTCGGCGAATACCCGGATGTGCATCCCTCGCTCCGCCGCCAGCAGGAAGGGGCCCTGGGCCGTGCCGTATCGGGAGGTGGCAAGGGGCCCGGCATTACAGTGTGTCAGGACGCCGTCGCCCTCCTTCAGCAGACTCAGACCGTATTCGGAGATGGCCCTGCATTTGGCGATGTCCTCCTCATGGATGGCTACTGCCCGCTCGTACAAAGCGTCCAGCATTTGGCCCCGGGTATCGTGGACATGCTCCAAGGCGGTGCGCATCATCTCCCGGATGGCCCAGCCCAGATTCACCGCCGTGGGACGGGCCGCGTCCAGCTGCTGGCCATAGTCGCTGAGGCGCTTCAAAAACGTGGGACGGTCCTCGGTCCGGATGGACTTGGCCAGCACATACATGCAGTAGGCGGCGCAGATGCCGATGGCCGGGGCCCCCCGCACCCGCAGGGCCCGGATGGCCTCCACCATCTCGTCAATGGTCTGGAGGCGGATCTCCTTCTCCTCCCCCGGCAGCAGGGTCTGGTCGATGATGTAAAGGGCCTCCGCCTTCCGGTCGTAGCGGATGTTCTGGGCATGGGTTACCGCAGTGATATCTGGCATGGTGGTTCTTCCTTTCCAAACGGCGGCCGCCCCTCCGGTCTCCCGGGGCAGCGCCTTCGTGTTCTCCCGTCCAGTGTATCGCAATTTCCCCGCCGACGCAAGGGGGGAGGTCCGCAGCTCCCTTTTCAAGCTCCGTTGTGATGGCCTGAACTCCGTCTTTCACCAACCGACCTTGTGAAAAATGGGTCTGTATGATAAAATAGGGGTGTTTCCAGTGAGCCTGTGTATCAGGAGGGATTGTATGCGCCAGCCCCAAACGATCTGGTCCTTATGTGCTTTTATATTTGGGTTGATGGGAATCATTTTTGTTTTCCTCGGGATGCTCTTTTATATCACAGACATCCCTGTGAATGGCGGCTGCAATTGGTTTTTTATCCCAATCGGGGCGATCCTTTTATTGGGCAGTATTGTCTGTTTGGCGAGGTGCGGTCTGCAGGAGCAGCGCAGAAAGCACCTAAAAACAAACGGCATTTCAGTGGTCGGAAAAATTCAATCCGTTCGACATCTAGTTTGGATCAACTGGAACACAAAGACATTTGTAAACTGGCCCGGGCAATGCTCTCCGTGGGTCGTTCAATGCTCCTACTGTTATGGCGGACGGACTTATACAGTCAAAAGCCTCTTGTCATGGATAAAGCCGGCTACTGATTTTCAGCAGCCCGTTATTTATCTTGATCCACGCAATCCAGTACATGCCTATGTGGATATGGATACAATCAAGTGGGAACTTTCATCTTTTTGAGCGCAATCACAAGCCGATCATATCTACAGGCCTCTCTGTTGATTTCACCAAATGAAGCGATTGCATACGATTCGCCAAGGGCTACCGCAGCAAAACAGCAGGGCGGCGGGAATGCTCCCGCCGCCCTGTGTATCTGTCACACGCGGAGGATCCAGCCGTCCTTCCGGGGCTTGGGGGCGGGCAGGTCCCCCTCCACATACCCCAGGATGCAGTTGCCCACACCACGGTAGGTCTCCGGCAGCCCCCACTTCTTCAGCAGTTCCTTGCCCTCCGGTCGGTCAAAAAGCTCCATGGCCCGGTTGATCCAGCAGGAGCCCAGTCCCAAAGCCGCGGCAGCGGTCATCAGGTTTCCCATCACCAGGGAGCCGTCCTGCAGCCAGTTCAGCTTCTCTCCGTCCCCCAGAACCACCACCACGGTGGGGGCACCGTAGAAGGGATCCGTGCCGGGATTGCCCTGGATCTCCGCGTTCAGCTTGGACATCCAGGCAATGGTCTCCGGGTCCTGGACCACCACCATGACAGAGGTCTGGAGTCCCTTGGCGGAAGGCGCCCAGGTGCCCGCCTCCAGAATGGCGTTCAGCTCCTCGTCCCTGATCTGCTCCGCCTTGTACTTGCGGACGCTCCGGCGCTCCTTCAAAACCTTCAATGTCTCGTTCATGTTCGCAGCTTCCTTTCTATCGTTATGTTGCTTTGAAAATCAAATGGCTCCGGGTTCCAGCACCTGCCCCATAATCTCCCGGCACTTTTGGTACATCAGGATGGTGTCGCGCAGGCCAGGACGCACAGGTCCGCCGCTTCCCCGGCCCGGACCATCTCCACAGTTTTCTCCGGGCCGTAATAGGTGTGCTCCAGATCCACGGTCAAGAACCGGAACCCGGCGTAGCCCGCGGCCTCCACAAACTCCGGTGCAGCGGACTGGATGAAGGTCCCCAGAAAAGGCCGCCCCTCCGCCAGCAGAGCGGAAAATGCAACGTGCATGGCCGTGCCCCTTTCTCATCTATTATAGCACATCCCCCCGGAATTCCCAACGTTTTTTCACATCAGGTATCGCCCCTTTGCGGATTCCGGAGGTGACAGCTGTCCCGTGACGTGCTATACTGATAAAAATATTGCGCTTTGGCAGGACTTTTTCCCAACTGTTCCAAATTAAGGAGTGATTTTGACCATGCCCCAGCCTCTTTCTGAACGCACCGCCAGTTTCACCGATTCCGTGATCCGGCGGATGACCCGCGTCTCCCTGAAGTACGGCGCGGTGAACCTGTCCCAGGGCTTCCCCGACTTCGAGCCGCCCCAGGCGATCCTGGAACGGCTGGCCCAGGTGGCCCGGGAGGGCCCCCATCAGTACTCCGTCACCTGGGGGGCCCAGAACTTCCGAGAGGCCCTGGCCCGCAAGCAGTCCCGCTATATGGGCCGCACCATCGACCCGGACAAGGAAATCGTGGCCACCTGCGGCTCCACCGAGGCTATGATGTGCGCCATGATGACCGCGGCCAACCCCGGGGACAAGGTCATCGTCTTCTCCCCCTTCTATGAGAACTATGGGGCAGACACCATCCTCTCCGGGGCGGAGCCCATCTATGTGCCACTGCACCCGCCCGCCTTCACCTTCGACGTGGACGAGCTGGAGGCTGCCTTCCGCCAACGTCCCAAGGCCCTGGTGCTGTGCAACCCCTCCAACCCCTGCGGCCGGGTCTTCACCCGGGAGGAGCTGCTGACCATTGCGGAGATGGCCACCAGATACGACACCTACGTCATCACCGATGAGGTGTATGAGCACATCGTCTACGCCCCCCACCGGCACACCTACTTCGCCACCCTGCCGGGGATGTGGAACCGGACGCTGTCCTGCTCCTCCCTGTCCAAGACCTACTCCATCACCGGCTGGCGGCTGGGATACATCATCGCGCCGGAGGAGATCATCGACCGGGCCAAGAAGGTCCACGACTTTCTGACGGTGGGCTGCGCCGCGCCGCTGCAGGAGGCGGTAATCCCCGGCCTGGAGTTCGGCCAGGACTACTATGACGACCTGCTGGCCAAGTACACCCACAAGAAGGACCTGTTTCTCAAGGGGCTGGATGACCTGCACATCTCCCACAATGACCCGGAGGGCGCCTACTACGTGCTGCTGGACATCAGAGAGTACGGCTATGAGAGCGATCTGCAGTTCTGCAAGAACCTGGCCCGGGAGGTGGGCGTGGGGGCCGTGCCCGGCTCCAGCTTCTTCCGGGAGCCGGTGAACCACCTGATCCGCCTCCACTTCGCCAAGAATGACGACACCCTCAACGAGGCCCTGAACCGGCTGGAGAAGATCCAGAAGCTGAAAAAATAATCCCCCTCGGGCCCGTCCGGAAAACCCGGACGGGCCCTTTTTCGTCTAAAGACAGAAGAGGTTCTCTTCCCTCCGCCCCAGTCCGCGCATATCCCTTTTTCTCCCCGCATAGGATGGAGCAACAAGAGGCGGGGAGTGTTGTGTTTTGAAGGGTAACATGGAGGAGCGGGCCGAACGGCTGGCTCAGTACATCATCGAAAACCGGACCACGGTCCGCGCCGCCGCACAGAAATTCGGCATCAGCAAATCCACAGTGCACAAGGACATCTCCGAACGGCTGCCCCAGTTCAATCGGGTGCTGTACCAGCAGGTGAAGGAAGTCCTGGAGGTGAACAAGGCCCAGCGACACATCCGCGGCGGCATCGCCACCCGGAAAAAGTACCGCGGGGAATAAAATGCGCATAGACTAGTCTTAGAAAGCTCGCAACGGAGGAATCGATATGGCAAAGCAATCCCGCTGCCGCCGCGTGGCCCGGTCCACACCGGAGCCCCCGGTCGCCGCAGTGCCGGCCACCCCGGAGCCTCCCGTCCGCCGCTGGCCTCACCCGGTGGAGGGCGTGGAGCCCATCCAGGACCTGGATCCGGCACTCCATTACATACGATGCGCCCTCTCCTATCAGAACCAATTGCTGGCTGACATCAAGACTCTCTTGCAGCAGCTGGTTCCGGAGGAGACCCGGGAAGATGCGGAGAATTCCTGAAAAATGGCGTGCCGCGCTCCGGCACGCCATTTTCCTCTTGTGTTTTTCCGCTTCCCGTTTTATAATGTTGCAACGAGTATTATGTAAATCTTCTCACCCAGTTTTTCCAAAGAAACCCCCGCGGCACCGCCGCGGCTGTAAGGAGCGTTTTGAATATGGCAAAGAGAACCCGCCGGAGACGGCGCAGCTGGAGCAGACTGCTGCTTCTCGTGGTCTTTGTGGCCGCCGCACTGTATGCCGGCTACTTCTGTCTCTTCCGTCCCCCTGAGGTCCCCGCCGAAACCACCCGGCCCGACGAAGCGGAGGAGGTCTCCGCCGAAGACACCGCCCAGGACGCAGAAGTCCTGGCCCAGGCGGCCCATCTGGAGCGCAAGCCCTATTTCTACACCATTCTGGTGTCCGGCGTGGATGACCACAATGGCGGCAGCGACACCAATATCCTGGTGGCCGTGGATGCGGAGAACGACTACATCTATGGTGTCAGCATCCCCCGGGACACCAAGGCCGTCATCAATGGAAAGAACCACAAGATCAACTTCGCCTATAACTCCGGCGGGACCGCTCTGCTGGCCGAGACCATCTCCCAGCAGCTGGGCATCCCAGTGGATTTTACGGTAACCGTGGATCTGGACGGCTTCGCCGCGCTGGTGAATGCCATCGGCGGCGTGGACTTTGAAGTCCCCATCAGCATGAATTACGACGATCCTTACCAGGACCTGCACATCCACTTCTCCGCCGGGATGCAGCATCTCTCCGGTGCGGAGGCGCTGAAGGTGGTCCGCTTCCGCCACAATAATGACGGCTCCGGCTACGGCAGCGAGGACATCGGCCGGATGCAGACCCAGCAGAACTTCCTAAAAGCCGTGGCTCAACAGACGCTGACGCTCTCCAACGTGGACAAGGTGGGGGAGTTCGCCAAGATCTTCCAGCAGTATGTGGACACGGACCTGTCTCTTGGGAACCTGGCCTGGCTGGGGAAGGAGGCCATCAGCATGGGTGTGGATAAGATCTCCTTCTCCACTCTGCCCAACGAGTGGCGCTCCCCCTACATCTATCTGGACCCGGACGCCACTCTGGAGCTGGTCAACCAGTACCTGAATCCCTATGTGGAGGACCGGACCATGGAGGATTTGGACATCCCCTCCTGAAAAGGCCCCTGTCCGCGTTTTGTTCCATCAGGCAGAAATCCTGAATTCGATCTTCCATTTTGTATAAGGAGGTGCCGTCATGAAGAAACGGGTCCCCGCGCTGGTGCTGGCACTGGCGCTTGCTCTTACTGTCCCCGCCTGGGCCGCCCAGGACACCCCGGACAATTTTGTCCGCAGCAAAACCTACGCCGGCCAGTTCTCCGACCTGACACCGGAGTCCACGTTCTACGACAATGTGGCGGCGCTGTATGCGTATGGTCTCTCCGTAGGCAAGGCCGACGGCACTTTCGGCCTGCGAGACCAGCTGACCGTTGGGCAGGTGGTGATTTTCGCCGGCCGCATCCGCAGTCTGTACCGCACCGGAGACGCGGAGGCAGGTCCAGGCGCCTACGCCGCCGAGAATGAGGCCGCGGCCCTCCGGTACCTGCGTTATCTCCAGGCGGAGGGTGTCATCGGCACGGAGCTGGACAAGTCCCTCTCCACCCCCGCCACCCGGGCCCAGGTGGCCCATGTGCTGGCAAACACCCTTCCGGAGGAGGCCCTGCCGCCCGTTCACGCGGACCTGGTAACTCAGGCTTACGCCAGCCGCCAGTTCATCACCGACGTGACCGAGTACACCCCCTATTACCAGGACATCCTGACCCTCTACCGCACCGGCGTGTCCGTAGGCAGCGACGCCGCTGGCTCCTTCCTGCCGGACCAGCCCATCACCCGGGGCGCGGCCGCCGCCATGCTGACCCGCATGGTGGATCCAAGCCTACGGGCAACGCCGGACTGGGACCTGGGAAAGGAGTCCTGGAGCGCCCAGGGCGCTGCCATGGGAGATCTGGTGCCCTTGGGGACGTATATCGCCGCTCCCGCCACTGCGGCGGAGATAGATGAAAGCGTCCGCTACATGCTGGCATCCAACCAGAACACGCTGGTCCTGCAGTACCCCAGTCTCTCCGTAACCTCCGCCCGACGGGTGATGGAGGCAGCCCTGGCAGCTGTGAAAACCTATTGTGAGCAGTGCTACAACACGGTCAACTGCACCTATTCTGCGGACGGGTCCATCACCCTCACCTTCTCCGCCGCCAGCGCGGGAGATCAGATCCTGACTTACCGCGACGCGGCCATGGAGGCGGCCATTGCCGTCCATGATGCCCTATGGGAGAGCGGAGAGATCACCACCTCCATGTCCGACTATGAGAAGGCCCAGGTCTACTTCACCTGGATCTGCGACAACTGCGTCTATGATTACACCGCCGGGGACAGCTCCCTGAGCCATATTGCATACAGCCTGTTTGAAAACGGCACCGCCGTGTGCGACGGGTACACCGGCGCCTACAACCTGCTGCTGAAGCTGGAGGGCATCGACTGCACAGCCCTCTCCAACAACTCCCACATCTGGACCGTGGCCACCTTGGACGGCACAGACTACCACATCGACACCACCTGGGGCGACAGCGGCCCCGCCCCCAATTACGACTACTTCGCCATGACTGCCGAAGAGTCCTGGCAGCACCACAGCTGGTAAGCTGTTGAAAAGCGCCCCCGGCTTTTGCCGGGGGCGCTTTTTTCTCTTCAGGGGCTGCCGACTTTCAAAGATGATGGTCCCGCAGCAGCCGCTTGGCCTGCTCCCACAGCTCGTCGCTGACAGTCTGGACCACCACGACCTTCTGCACCAGCTCCGGCAGGGCAGCCGTCAGCTCATGCTCGATCAGCGTCTCGTTGGTCAGGTCCGCGGAGGGGCACCCGGCACACTGGCCCAGCAGCTTGATATACAGCACGCCGTCCTCCAGGTGGTCGATCTCCAGCTCACCCCCGTGGGCCCGGAGAGACGGGCGCACCTTCTCGTCCAGCACGGCTTCGATCTGCTTCCACTCTTCCCTCATGTGTTTTCCTCCTGTTCTGCCGCCTTGGCGGCGGCAATCTCCTCCCGGATGCGGTGGCGGGTGCTGTCAAACAGCAGCTCCCGGTTGTGGCGGAAATAGGCGTCACAGCCAAACTGCTCCACGAACCAGGAGGTGTCGTACCCGGCAGTGATCTCCGTGACGAAGATCACCAGATCCTGGCTGTCGCCGAAGGTGGCCTCCAGGAAACGGAAGGCGTTGTCGAACATGGCCTTCGTCTCCATGGCCATGGCCTTCCGCCGCTCCACCTCTTCACCGAACCAGCCCCGGACGGCGTCCATAGCCCCTTCCGGGCCCACGGCCTCCCGGTCCAGCCGCTGGCGGTAGTCCTCCAGGGCGTTGATCTCCCGCTGCTTGAGGTCCCGGGACTCCTTGTCCAACTGGCCGGCCTCTTTGGCCTGCTTCATGGCAGTGCGCCGCTTCCACAGCAGCTGGTCCAGCACCGTCAGCGGCGGCGCGTCCGCGATCTTCTCCCGAAACTCTGTCAGGGAGGTGTGGAGGGCGTCGGTCAGGGCGTCCTGGCAGCGGGTGTTCCGGGCTTCCTCGCTGAGCCGGGACAGCACCAGCCCCATGACGGAGAGCTTCTCATCAAAGGGCGCCTCCCGCAGCTCCAGCACGGTGATGTTCTCCCAGGTGCCGCTGAGGATCCCCTCCACGTGGTAGGTCTTTTGATACTTGTAGAACATCTCCAGGTAATTGGCGAAGTCCTTGGCAATGCGGGGCATCTGGATGTACTGCCCCACCACCTCCCGGTCCGCCCGGATGCCCAGGGTCTCATAAGCGTACAGCAGTTCGCTGAGATCCTCCCAGCCCCGGGCGGTGGCAAACTGGAGGCCGTCTGCCGTGTTCTCGATGCGGTAGAAGTTGTCCTTCTTGATGTCCAGGTAGGAGAGGATGGCCCCGTGGAGGTTCTTCCGGCGGGCGTACTCCTTCCACACGCCGTAGTCCTCCTCCACGTCGATGCGCTTCACCCGGTCCAGGGTCACCACGTCGAAGTCCCGGACGGACTTGTTGTACTCCGGCGGGTTGCCCGCCGCCACGATCAGCCACCCCTCGGGAAGGGCCTGGTTGCCGAAAGTCTTGCACTGGAGGAACTGGAGCATCATGGGGGCCAGGGTCTCGCTGACGCAGTTGATCTCGTCCAGGAAGAGGATGCCCTCCTGCAGTCCGGTCCGCTCCATCAGCCGGTAAACGGAGGAGAGGATCTCGCTCATGGTGTACTCGGTGACGGAGACCTCCTCCCCGCCATAAGTCCGCTTTTCGATGAAGGGCAGGCCGATGGCGCTCTGTCGGGTGTGGTGGGTGATGGTGTAGGCCACCAGGCCCACGCCGGTCTCGGCGGCGATCTGCTCCATGATCTGGGTCTTGCCCACGCCCGGCGGGCCCATCAGCAGCACCGGCCGCTGGCGCACTGTGGGGATCAGGTAGTTCCCCAGCTGGTCCTTGGCCAGATACGCCTTCAAGGTATTGGTGATCTCCTGCTTTGCCTGTTTGATGTTCATATCGTTAGCTCCTTACAGTTGGGGAAGTTCGTCCAAATCGATCAGGTCCAGCCCGGCGGCTTTGGCCTCCTCCGCTGCCTCCCGGGCGGCCTGTTCCAGGGCCGGGGTGGGCACCACCAGCCGGATGGCCCAGGGGGGCATCTTTACGGACAGGGGCGGCTCCTCCAGCAGCACGAAGGCCGTGTCATAGGGCGGCCGCTTCCGGGGATAGACGCCCATGCCGTCGGTGAAGTACACCAGCCCCCGAAGGGAGGTGAAGGCCCCCTCTACCTGGAGCTCCGCCACGTGTTCAAACACCGGCCGGAAGTCCGTGGCGCTGCCGCCCATCAGAGAGAAGTTCTCCATATAGGCTTTCAATTCCTCCAGGTCGCGGATGGGGGTGTCGGACCGGACCTGGTCGTCGCACTGGAGAATGCGGATGTTCACCTTCCGAGTGAAGGTCTCCGTGCTGCGGAGGATGGCGTAGGTGCAGGCCAGAAACTGCCGCACCAGCTCGCCGGAGGTGGACATAGAGGTGTCCACGGCGATGACGAAGTCCTCGATCCGCTTCTCCTCCTTCGTCTCCGGCGGCTCCACCAGCGGCATGTTGCCGTAGAGCTGGAGGCCATAAGTGTAGAAGATGTAGTCGAAGGCATCTCCGTCTACCGCCATCACCTCCCGGGGTACGGCGAACCTCCGGAGGAAGGTCCGGTAGTCCACGTCGTCCCGGTTGGCCACCTGGATCTGCTCCAGCACCGCCTCGCCGCCGGTGGCCTTGCCGGCCAGCACCGTCTCCAGTCCTGTCTGGGTCTTTTCGGAGACGCCCTGCCACTTCTGCTCCCGCTGCTTCTGCTGCTCCTGGTCCTGCTGGTCCGGATCCCACAGGCCATGATCGTCCACCAGAAAGGTCCGCTGGAGCCGGGCCAGCTCGTACTCCGGCAGGTCCAGCCGCAGGAGATGGCGGTAGATACCCTCTGCCGTCAGCACCGGCATCTCTGCCCGGCACTCGCCGTAGAACTTCTGCTTGGCGGGGACGAAGCCCCCGGCCAGACAGGGGTAGTCCAGCTCGTCCAGGATGCTCTCCACCGCGACGTCGCAGGCCAGGTCCCAAAGCTCCGGCGCTCTGCCCCGCTTCTTCCACAGGTGCCGCAGCATACAGTGGAGCAGCACGTGGAGATAGGCCCGGTCCACCGCCGTCCGGGACCGGAGATACCGCTCCGAGAGGAAGCTGCCGTCGTAGTACAGCGTCTCCCCGTCGGTGGCCAGGGACAGCGTCACACCGCCGCCGGGCTGGAAGTCCAGGCTGCACAGCGCCACATCCAGATAGGGCAGATTTAGATACAGTTCATTCCGGGCCGTCTGCAAAATCTCCAGTCCGATGGCCGTCAGGTCCTTGGCCGCCATGGTGCGCCTCCTTCCCTGCTATAAGTCAAAAGTCTTGTCCAGCCCCCGGGGGGCCGCATCCCGCTGCTGTTCCAGCAGCAGGGCCAGGGCCTCGGAGACCCCGCTCTCCCTCGCCAGGGCGCAGGCGGCGGACAGGGCCTCCCGGTCCGGCTCCGCCGTCCTCAGCAGAAACGCCAGCCCCGGCATGTCCCGCTCTCCCACCAGCCAGACTGCCGCCTCTCCGGCGTGGGCCCGGAGGTAGGACAGGTACTGCCCCTCCGCCCGGGGCGTCAGCTCCACCGGGTAGCGCAGCCGCCAGAAGGCCAGCCGCACCGCGCAGTCCTCATCGTGCTCCATGCCCAGAAAACCGCTCCACAGCTCGTCATACGTCCGCAGGTCCAGCCGCTTCCGGCGGAAGGAGTGGTGATAGGGATATCCGGCGCCGAAGATGTTGTAATCAAAGTGATGGGCCGGACAGTTCTCCTCATAGACCTCCCGGTACTCCGGAAAGAGCAAACGGAACACGGTGCCGTCCGTCTCCTCCACGGTGACGTCCAGCTCCCAGGGCAGTTCGTCGGCAAACCAGGCCAGGGTGTCCCCCTGCTCCCCCACCCGGGTCAGATGGAAGGCTGCCAGCCGTCTGCAGTTCATCAGCACCCCGCCGCCCCACTGACCGATGCCGTCGTGAAGCCGCAGGGTCCGCAGGCCGCCGCAGTTCATCAGGGCGTAATCCCCCACCCGCTCCAGGGACCGGGGCAGGGTCAGGTCCTCCAGGTCCCGGTTGCTCCAGGTCCCCGGGTCCGTCCCGGCGCCGCAGGTCACCAGCAGGTCCTCCCCCTCCGCGGAAGCGGCGGTGGGCGAGAGGGCGTGGTCCCCCAGGGCCGTCACCGGCAGGCCGTATAACGTCTCCGGCAGGCGGGCCCGGGCGTCGCAGGTGGCCGCCCGCAGGATGGTGATCCCCGCCGCCTCCCGGCGAATGGTTAGCTTCCAGTTTCCGCTGCCGGGGATGGTCTCCACGGCGCTCACCTCCTTTTCTCCGGACAAGCCGTCAGTCTCAGCTTTAGTAGTGTATCACATTTTCTGTTGCGAGCCTAGCCCCAAGGACCAGAAAAATTTTTGCGGGATCCAGCATTTCCCTCTTGACAATCCGTGCATACTGTATATACTGTAAATGTACAGTACGAACAGGAGTGACTTCCATGGAACTCATCATCCGCAATACCACCAACCAACCCATCTACGATCAGATCTACTCCCAGATCAAAGCCCAGATCATTGCCGGGAAGCTCTCCCCCGGAGAGGCGCTGCCCTCCATCCGAGCCCTGGCCAAGGACCTGCGGATCTCCGTCATCACCACCAAGCGGGCCTACGACGAGCTGGAGGCCGACGGCTTCCTCTACACCGTGGCCGGCAAGGGCTGCTTTGTGGCGGAAAAGAATCTGGACCTGATCCGGGAGCAGAAGCTGAAGGAGCTGGAGGACCACCTGGACGCCGCCGTGGAGCTGGCCGCCCAGTGCGGCGTCTCGGCACCGGAGCTGATGGAAATGCTCCGCATCCTGCTGAAAGAGGAGGAACCTCACGTATGAACGCCATTGAATTGAGCCATGTGACGAAACACTTTCCCGGCTTTACCTTACAGGACCTGTCCCTCACCGTGCCCAGCGGCACCATCTGCGGCCTGGTGGGAGAGAATGGCGCCGGCAAGTCCACCACCATCCGCCTGCTGATGGGGGCTCTGCGGCCGGACAGCGGCCGATGCACCGTCCTGGGGGCGGATTCCGCCGCGCCGGAGTTTCTCTCCCTGAAAGAGGACATCGGCGTGGTGCTGGACGAGGCCTATTTCCCAGAGAGTCTGAATGCCCTTCAGGTGGGAGGCGTCATGGCCAAGACCTACCGCCGTTGGGACGGAAAGCAGTACCAGAATTACCTCACCCGCTTCGGCCTGCCGGAGAAAAAGCCCTTCAAGGACTTCTCCCGTGGCATGAAGATGAAGCTGGCCATCGCCGTGGCCCTGAGCCACAGCCCCAGGCTGCTGGTGCTGGACGAGGCCACTGCCGGCCTGGACCCCATCGTCCGGGACGAGGTGCTGGAGATCTTCAACGAGTTCACCCGGGAGGAGGACCACTCCATCCTGATCTCCTCCCACATTTTGAGCGACCTGGAAAAGCTGTGCGACTATATCGCCTTCCTCCACCAGGGGCAGCTGCTGTTCTGCGACGAGAAGGATCGGCTGCTGGAGGAGTATGGCATCTTCGTGGGCACGGCAGATCAAGTGAACAGCCTTCAGGACGGGGCCGTGGTAGCCCGGGAGAACAGCAGCTTCGGCGGCGTCCGGTGCCTGGTGAAGCGGGCGCTGGTGCCTGCGGGCTGGGCGCTGGAGCGGCCCACGGTGGAGGATATCGTCCTGTTTTTGGTGAAAGGAGCGAAGGAGCAATGAGTGCCCTGCTTTTGAAAGACTACTACGTGATCTTCCGGCAGATGAAGATCTTCCTGCTGTTAATTCTGGTGTTCTCCTGCATCCCCGGCACGTTTTACAGCACCTTTGCCGTGGTGTATGCCTCTATGCTGCCCTACACCGCCCTGGCCTATGACGAGCGGAGCCGCTGGGACCAGATGGCTGCCATGATGCCGTATTCCGCCCGGGACGTGGTGCTGAGCAAGTATCTCTTCGGCTGGATCGCCGTGGCCGTCTCGGCGGCGGCCACCTTTGTCCTTCAGACCATCCTGTCGGTCATCTGGCTCAGCGATGTGGAGGGTCCCTCCATCCCCGTCATCCTGCTGTCCGTGTGCGTGGCCGTGTGCATCCTGGACATCACCCTGCCCATGATGTTCCGGTTCGGCGTAGAAAAGGGGCGGCTGGCGATGTTCCTCATCATCTTTCTGGTGTGCGCCAGCGCCGGAGGCATCGCCACCATTGAGCAGTCCTCCCTGGACGGCGGCTTCTATCTGTCCCTCTCCCTGGTTCCCGCCGCCATCGCCGCCGTGGTGCTGAGCGTGGTGTCCATCCCTCTCGCCATCCGGTTTTACGGCCGCCGGAGCCGGTGAGCGGTATGGAGGATACACCGAAAACGCTCCGCCCGGCGCCGGCCCCGGCGGACCTGGCCGCGTTGCTGGCCCTGTGCGGGGCGGCCCTCCTGAATCGAAAGGAGCCGAAATGAAGAATTCGCACACCTGTCCCAAGTGCGGCAGCAGAGACATCGTCCGAATCCCCGACCACCCCAGCCGCTACGCCAGCGGCAGCAACATTTACACCACCCGGTACACCCTGCTGGGCAAGGTCCCGGTGATCCGCTACGTCTGCTGCGGCTGCGGGTATGTGGAGAATTGGGTGGAGTCCCCCATGGAGCTGGTCCAGATCCACCAGACCTACGGGGCTCCATGACTCTTCCAAAGGCCGGGCGCGGAGTT